>JAVXBC010000020.1:0-28635 GCA_036660195.1 Acinetobacter sp. | reverse complement strand
GTCAGGTGGCCTAACTTAAATAAAAAAGTCTCCGACAAACCCGGTACGGTTCAATATGAGCCGCGAAGCATTACGACATAAGATTCGTACAGATGCCACCTTTCCACGGCCAATCAAAACAGGGGATACCAAACAAGCACCAGTCTATTTCGATTATGCCGAGCTTTTAGAGTGGCACAACAACCAAAAACAAAGCCTTGCAGCTATGGAGGCTTAATCATGAATAACACCCAATTAAAACAAGTCCTAGTACACCTCAAGCAAGGCAAAACCATTTCACAGGCCGAGGCTATTGACCTTTTCAACTGCTATCGCTTGAGCGCAATCATTCAGCGTTTACGCAATGCAGGCTATGACATTGTGACCCATAACGAGCGCAATAAGTCAGGTATTGGCCGTCATGCACGGTATGAACTTATTAGCGAGGTGCAATCATGAACCCATCTATTTTTAATTTTAATGAACACGGCGTTCGGATTGTCCTAGATGACAGTAAAGAACCGTGGTTTTGTTTGACCGATGTTTATAAGTCTTTGGACATAAGCCGTACATCACGACTATTTCGTGAGTTAGATTCAAAGGGTGTGGCGGATTGCCACATCCCGACAAATGGCGGTACTCAAAAGCTCAAGTTTATCAATGAGCCAAATCTATACCGCATTATCTTTCGTTCTAATAAGCCTCAAGCATTGAGCTTTCAAGACTGGGTATTTGCTGAGGTATTACCGAGCATCCGCAAGACTGGGAGTTATGTAGCACGGCAGACCGCTTATGAAGAATTAAACCGCCTATGTATGCAAGAAAAGTGTCTAAGGACAAAGGCACATTTCACAGCTTAGGTATGCACCGCCGTAAACACGAAAAGCATTTAAACGCCGTCCGCATTGAAACATGCAAAGCAAATTTACAGCTAACTTTTGAGGGGGTAGACAATGAATAAATATGTAAACCCTGAGTTTTTCAAAGCCTTTGACCACTACAAAGCAATGTGCGAGCAGTACGGAGAACACCACCCCATCACTGAGCAGGCACTTATTTTGACAATGCACTACACGCCTGAGCATATCAAAGCAGAGATGCACCAAAAGGCCAAAGAACTAAACTTATTGCCACCGCCAAGCGGTTAGGAGAGATATGGATTTGTTTGAATAAGATTGCATAGACTTTTTAGACAGGCCTGAGTTATGCCATTTGTTCCTATGTATTCAACGTGGTAATAATTTTCTGTTTTAAACATTTGAAGTGAGGTTTATGTATATTGTTAGTCGTATCATGGGACAAAAGTGGGTATAAATCCAGGTTGAATTTCAATCTAATGCTAAGTTTTTTAATGGATATTTATTCCAAGTTAAACTGACACCATCGCCATTGAGATGATAAGGTTTGGCATATATAACTATTAAATAGAAATGAAGGTAAGCTTTGGCTTACCTTCATTGTATGCTTTATTTACAAACAAGAAATTCCATTAAAATAAGCCTTTCTCCAGCGATCAATTTTAATTTTCTGAAATAGTCCGCCGATATAAAAAGGATCCTGTTCAATAAATTGCTGAGCAGCTTTACGAGTATTGACATCAATAATATAAATTCCTCCGCCTAGATCCGAGCCGTCATCAGCTAGTTTTGCACCGCAGGCGAGTAAGAGTTCGAGTTTTTGATTCAGGTACTTTAAATGTTCATCCCGCAGTTTTTTTCTCAGCGGCAGATGATCTATTTTGTCCCAAGTTTCTATAACATACGGCATTTTTAATTCCTTATATTATTGTTTGATTAGAATGAAAATGGATATTCAAAAATTAAACGGACTTCATCAATATTTCCATATCTGTAACCTTGAGTGGTGCGGTGAGTGGCTTGGCGAACACGGATATCCAGATCTTTGGCAAAGCCTTTCTTCATTTTGTAGCGCAATTCGATATCCCGTTCCCAATGCTTGTTATCAATATCCTGATTATAAATATGACGTTTTGTGTAGAAAGCATTGTCACTGCCATTATTATCCATATCCCAGCCATACAGATAGCGTGTCATCAATGACAAACCGTTAGCGCCATAGGGACTAAAGTCAATTTCATATTTAATTTGGGCAGATTTTTCTTTGGCTTCAGTAAATGTTGAAAACTGCACAGTATTTGGAGTACTTGAAATTCCACCATTATTTTTGAAACCAATCCAATCCATAGGCTCATTACCGAGTACTTGCTGATAGGCTAAAGTAAAATTGTGATTAGATAATCTATAGTTGCCAGTTAAAGAAACCAGACCGGTACTGATATTTCCGCCCGTGGCATCACCGGTATCTCGGTTAATGTAGTTATTGGTTTGTAGCGTAAAACTGGATTGATCATGGAGAGGATAATTATATTTTGCCCCTAAATAATACTGCATCCAGACATTATCTAATTCCGATACATATAAAGCTGTTTCAATATTATCCAGTTTATATTTTGCCCCTAAATAAGTAACGTAGTCACCTTGAATGCCATTGTTATAATCGGTATTGAAATAGTTGAGTCGGTCGGTCGAGTCGACGGGGCTCATTTGAGTAAAATAGCCAAAGTCTAAAGTAAGATGATCAAAGGAATTATCCTTAATAGATAAACCTGTTGACATCGATGGAAGCAGGCGAGAATAGTTGGTTCCTATAATTGGGTTATTTGGAAATTGGTTCCCTAGCAATGCTTCAGTTTGACGATATTTTGCGCGTAGTGCACCGCCGAATTCAACAGTCGCCGATTTAGGTTTACCTTGCACATCGACTTCTAAGTTGTTAGTTCCTGTGCGATAGCCATCACTGTCCAGTTTTAATGCAATCAAAGAATAGGCATTTATTCCAAACTGTACAGGCGTATCTGTCCAGCCGCTTTCCATATTGGCAATAAAGCCTTGCGCCCATTCTTCGCGGTAGCCTTTGCGCTCAGACACAGGTAACTGTGTATTCTGTCCTGCAGAGTTGTACTCGCCTTTACGAAAATCACGGTTAAAATAGTAATTTTTTGCCAGCACATTAAATTTGGTATCTTCAATAAAATCTGCATGAGCTGAGTTAATTCCGGTTATGAATAGGCAAAGCTTACCCATAACCAGTAAATTTTTATTTACTGGTTTTTGCATTAAAAAGTCCTTTTAATTGATGTTAATGGCTTACCTAAATCGTTTGATGTGAGTTTTAAACGCGGTTCCAAGTATCTGAAGGTTCAAAGATAAATCCATTATCTTGTTTACGGATATAACCGCAGTAAGGATCACCAAAATGTACGGGCAGTAGTAAAGCCTCTCTGCTAACAGCCCGTTCCAAGCATTCCATTCGTGTTTTTATGGCAATATCAGGCCAGATACAATAACCAGAATTGATTTCTGGATGAACGATTTGCAGTGGGCTATGGAAGACATCACCGCAAAAAATAGCTTCTTCTCCTTGGGATCTGATACGGAAGGTGACTTGGCCTGGGCTATGGCCTGGCGCCGGTTCTACGACTAAACAATCGGCAATTTCAGAGTGAGGTTTAATAAACTGTACTAAACCTTCATTAAATATTGGCATTACACTGTCAAAGAAAGAGTCGCCAAAGACATCAATCACTCCAGGCTGTTTGTTTTTACCTTCGTGGCAAAAATCAAAGTCTTCTTTAGGGAAATAATATTGGGCATTCGGGAAGGTTGGGGTCCAACGATTGTCTTTCCAAACGGTATTCCAGCCAACATGATCGGAGTGTAAATGGGTAATCACAACATGAGTGACTTTTTCAGGCGGTGCTCCAGCAGCAGTCATCCACTCAGTGATTAAGTTATTCAGCATATGCATGCGTGGAATTTCTGGGCGGGGTTTAAAGTTGCCTACTCCAGTATCTATCACAATAATATTATTGCCAGCATGTACCACCCAAAACTGAATACTTACGATGAGGCGATTCATTTCTGGGATCCAATGATGCGGGGCAAGCATCGTTTTATTTTCTTCCAGTAAACTCTGATCTGCTGTTGGAAATAAAAATTTAGGGTCGTGGCTTGGCGCAGCATATTCATGAATACGCGTAACTTTTACTTCACCAATCATTCTTGATTCAATCATGTCTTACTCCTTAACAAATTCAATAAATGTTTAGATGCGTTCGAATAGGGCGGCCAAGCCTTGTCCGCCTCCAATACACATAGTTTCCAGTCCATAACGTGCATTTCGCCGTTTCATTTCATGGAGCAGGGAAGTCATAATCCGCATGCCTGTAGCTCCAATAGGGTGGCCGAGGGAAATGCCTGATCCATTCACATTAATATTTGCCGTATCTTGGAGATTCAGTTCTTTAATTACAGCCAATGCCTGTGCTGCAAAGGCTTCATTAATTTCGATCAGATCAATGTCTTCTAGGTTGACACCCGTATTTTTCAGCAGCTTATTGACAGCGGGAACTGGACCAATACCCATCCGGCTCGGATCGCAGCCTGCCGAGCTCCAGCCAATAATTTTAGCCATTGGTTCTAAATTATATTTTTCCAGATATTCACGACTGACAACGAGACAGCCTGCTGCAGCATCATTCTGCTGGCTTGAATTTCCAGCGGTGGTCACACCATCTGGTAAAAGCGTTTTGAGCTTGCTCAGGCTTTCAATGCTGCTGTCTTTACGGATGCCTTCATCAAAATTTATGGTTTTGATTTCTTGTTTAGTTTTGATTTCAACTGGAATGACTTCATCTTGAAATTTTCCTGAATCCCAAGCCTGCTGTGCTTTTTGATGGCTCTGAACTGCAAAAGCGTCGCATTCTTCGCGGCTGATATGATAGTCTCGCGCCAAATTATCTGCAGTTTCAGGCATGCCGGAAATAGCACCAAAACGTTCTATTGGCTGTGATCTTTCACGGCCACGCTCCAAGCGGTCAAAAAAGGTCACGTTGCCTGCTCGGCTGCCCCAGCGCATATTGGTTGAATAATATTCAATATTACTCATGCTCTCAACGCCGATGGTCATAATCGCTTCAGCATTGCCTGATTGAATAGCCATCGCTGCATTGATAATAGCTTGCAGGCCTGAGCCGCATCTGCGGTCAAGGGTATAACCTGAAATTTCAATCGGCAAATCAGCAGCTAGCGCTGCATAACGGGCAATACAAGGCGCTTCGCTAGATGAATACGACTGTGCGATGATGACTTCATCCAGCGTGTTTGTGTCAATTCCTGTTTCTTCAATCAAGCTGTGTATTACCTTAACTGAAAGATCGACAGCAGTCAGTGAGGCTAAAGCACCTCCAAATTTGCCAATCGGCGTGCGCAATGGACTGACAATATAAGCTTCTTTCATGTGATCATCCTTTAAATTAATTTTGCTTTGTGCGCTTGCTCAGTTAATGCATTACGGTAATCAGGAGCTGCAATAGAGATCATTTTTTTTACGCGTTGAGAAATAGTGAGACCACGCAAGTCCGCAATACCATGTTCGGTAATGATGACAGCTGTATCACTGCGTGGTGTGGCAACGGGTCCCTGCAACTGGCTGACAATTCGGCTAAAATTCTTTCCAGAAGCAGGGAGGGCAATAATAGATAGGCCGCCATTTGAATGATTGGCTGCACGAATAAAATCTAATGCACCACCAACAGCGCCCACATAAGTATGATTTGCAATTTCTGCGTTGATTTGACCAGTTAGGTCAACTTCAATTGCGGAATTGATTGCAATAAAATTTTCAAGCTGTCCTAATGTTTGAGTATGATGCGTATATTCTGTAGGCCTAAGTTTGATCGCATGGTTTTCATGTACATAGTTATGTAGTTCTGCTGATCCTGAAATTAAACCCGTCACTGTTGATCCACGATCAATACTCTTTTTTTGATTGGTAATTACGCCTTGTTTCATTAGTTGCATAACACCATCACTGATGATGCCCGAATGAATGCCTAAATTCTGATGCTGTCCTAAGGCCTTTAAAATAGCTTCAGGAATTGAGCCTATTCCCAGCTGTAACGTTGAGCAGTCTTGAATCAATGAGGCTGCATGTTTGGCAATGTTAAAACTGACTTCAGAAAGTACTGGTTCATCAGGACATTCAATTTTTCGATCGGTGTAAACAGCAACATCAAAATCTGCTTCTGTGAGATATTGTTCTGCATAGACCCAAGGTGTTTGTTTGTTGATTTCAGCAATGACTATGCGGGCATGCTGAATAGCCGATTTCAGGTAATCCTGCCCAAGGCTATAGCTGTATTGACCTTGAGCATTGGGTTCAGAAACCTGAATTAAAACTACATCGACTAGAAACTTGCGCTGTTCAATTAGCTTTGGAAATTGAGAGTAATGTGTAGGTAAAATATTAAGCAGATGCTGCTGTGCAAGTGCTCGGTTATACCCAGTACCACAATAGCTTGAAAACTCAATATGATCTGAATGTTCCGGTTGGCATGTGGGAAATTGGCTAATACCTAAAAAGACATTGAACTTGCCAATTTTGTGTCTGTTTTGAATTAAATTCTGCGTTAATGGCGTCGGCTCAGATTGAGCCTGCCCCCATATGACATGATCACCATGTTGAATATAGCGGGATAAATCAAGTTGAGCGATATCGTATATTTTATCCATGATGATCATCCTTGATCTTAGCAGCTTGGTGTTTAATGAATTGACGAAGGGTGCTTAGATAAAGCTGTCACCTTAATATCCATATAAGGAAACAGCGGTAGGCTCATTAATAAGCTATGCAGTTCATCGTTGCTTTCCACATCAAAAATACTAATGTTCGAGTATTTTCCGGTTACGCGCCATAGATGAGGCCATTTACCTGACTTTTGCAATTCGATGGCACGTTCTTTTTCGGACTTCTTAATTTCATCTATTTTTACTGGATCGCTGTCTAATGGAATGTTGACTGTCATTTCTACGCAAAAAAGCATGTTGATCTTCCTTAATATTTGATAGATAAGAATTAAATTATGTCTTTAGTGACAAAAGGTTTTAATTTTCCAATGAATGTTTTCCCATGTTCAAACCAGTTTTTGCGAACTTCTGAATCTAAATATATTTGCATCTGAGCTTCATCTTTAAACCAGCATTCTCCAATCGCATCGACACCTTGAACATCAAAAAAGGGAACATGAATATCGGTAGGTTCCGAAGCAATCAAGCGAACTTCATATTTATATAAACCTGGAATACTGGCTGACATTTCAAAGTGTCTTAGACATTCTTGATCAAACTTTTCTTTACTCATGTCTTCTGGTTTAGCAAGTAAATAAAGAATACGAATCATATTTAAACTCCCTGTTTTTGATAATGATGAGATATTAATGTAGGTTCATCTCTAGGCACTTTAATGAGCAAAATAGAGATTGTTGCTAAGCCGTAAGCTGTTAAGCAGAACAAGCCAATGGAGGTAGCAAGACCTAATGATTCAGCAAAAATACCCACACCCACTACTGATAGAGCACCGAATGATTTGCCAACATTATAGGCAAAGCCCATACCTGTGGTACGGATATGAGTAGGAAATAAATCACTTAAGAATGGACCAAGTGCTGCGAACATTCCAATTGAGGAAAAGCCCACAAAGAATCCAAGCGCTAAGGTGATGTATTGATTCATTGCAATCAACATATACACTACAGTTACGATCCAGCTCAAAATAGACATACCTATCAGTGTTTGTTTACGACCCAATTTATCAGCCAGATAAGCTGTGAACATAAAGCCTGCAAATGCTCCTGCAGCCATAATCAAAATCGTGACAATTTTAGAACTTGGACTCAGTCCACGTTCATTCATAAGGGTTGGAATCCAAATCAGAATGGCATAGCAGGCTGCTTGCAAACCGATCACAAGTAAGCTTGAAAAAATTGTTGAGCGTATGTATTGTTTTTTAAAGACTGAAGTAAATGACGCTTTTTCTATATTTTCTTTATTTTTAGCTACATTATTTACGAATTCGACCGATTCTTTCACATTACGACGAATGTAAATTACAATTAAAGCAGGAATGACGCCGGTCCAAAAGACCACACGCCAAGACCATTCAGGTGGTAGCAACGTAATAAGTATTGTGGCTACAATCACCGAGCCTGCCCAACCTAAAGCCATTCCTGACTGAACAAAGCCGACAGCTTTATTTTTATGTTTTGCAGAAACAGCTTCGGCCATGAGTGCTGCGCCTACAGCCCATTCACCACCAAAACCAAGGCCTTGTAGCGTTCTTGCCACTAAAAGCTGTTCATAGTTTTGTGCAAATCCTGCTAAAACACCAAAAAATGTAAACCATAAAATGGTAAACATCAGGATTTTTACGCGACCATAACGGTCGGCCAAAATTCCTGCAATCCAGCCTCCAATCGCGGTAACAACAAGAGCCACGGTACCGATTAAACCGATTTGAGTTTGAGTCAGGGCCCACGTTGCCATAATGACGGGTAATAAAAAACTGAAAATTTGCATGTCATACGAGTCAAGAGCCCAGCCTGCATAACATGCCCAAAATGTCTTTTTCTGGTTGGAATCCGATTCCTTATACCAATTTAACATTCCCATTTACATCTCCTTTGTAAATCGATTTATAATTTATTTCATTCTTGAAAAATCTAGTGGTATATCGGTAATACTTTGAACATACTCAGGGGTATGTGGTGTAACAATGTCAATCACAAACACTTGTCCATTATTAAAATCAAAGGTGGCAATTTCTGTATACACACGGTTTACACAAGCCAGTCCCGTTAATGGATAACTGCATTTCTCTAAAATTTTACTGTGACCTTGTTTGGTTAAATGTTCCATCATGACGTAAACATTTTGTGCACCTGAAGCCAGATCCATTGCACCGCCTACTGCAGGAATGGCATCTGGATGACCTGTATGCCAGTTGGCTAGATCACCATTGGCTGAAATTTGGAATGCACCCAGAATGCAGAAATCCAAATGTCCACCACGCATCATTCCAAAAGAGTCTGCATGATGAAAAAAAACACCACCTTTTTTTAAATCAATGGCTTCTTTTCCTGCATTGATTAAATCCCAGTTTTCTTCACCGATTTCTGCTTGAGTCCATTGACCCAATACGCCATTTTCGCTTTGTAGAATCACTTCTTTATCTGCAAAGTAGTCCGCAACCAGAGTGGGTAAACCAATGCCTAAATTGACATACGCACCTTCAGGAATATCTTGAGCAACACGCTGAGCAAGATTATTTTTTTGTTGGATATCCATAAGAATTACACTCCAAGACCATTTTTTAGAGTTACACGATCGACAAAAATTCCTGGGGTAATAATGATTTCAGGATCCAAATCACCAAGTTCGCAGATTTGGTCAACAGCAACTAAAGTTGTTTTTGCAGCCATCGCCATAACTGGGGCAAAGTTACGGGCAGTCTTGTTGTAAATGAGATTGCCCCAACGGTCACCGGTCTTGGCATAAATCAGGCTGTAATCTACAGGCAAGGCTTTCTCGAAGACGTAGCCTTTACCATCGATTTCTTTGGTTTCTTTATTTTCTGAAAGTAAGGTGCCATAAGCGGTACGTGTATAAAAACCGCCAATACCACAGCCAGCGGCTCTTAAACGTTCTGCAAGTGTGCCTTGGGGGACAACTTCTAGCTCAATTTCGTTATTACGGTACAATTCTTCAAAAACATAGGCGTCTTTTTGACGAGGAAAGGAGCAAATCAGTTTTTTGACGCGTTTGGCTTTAAGTAAAGCAGCAAGACCTTGATCTCCGTTACCGGCATTATTACTTACAATAGTTAAATCTTTCGCGCCTTGATCAATTAAAGCTTGAATAAGCTCATTCGGCATGCCCGAGCCACCAAAACCGCCGACAGCAATTACAGAACCGTCTTTGATATCATTGACTATGTCCTTTGCCGAATTGAAGATTTTATTAATCATCTTACTACCTTGTAAAATTCATGTTTCTTATACTGATAGTAAGTTCACACATTCCTGTGTTATGCACAATTTTTAAATTTGAAAGTAGCGTTAATCTGAGGTTAACAAAGTTACGAGGGAAAATAGTTTGATAGTTAATGAATGTGAGATTTTAAACATTCAATAAAATCTTTAGAGAATTGACTAATTCCATTAAAGTTAATTGCACATATCTGAAAGCCGCGATGCGCCCATTTTTCATCAATCTCTCTATATTCGATATTGGGATGAATGTGCTGTAAACGCCGAAAAGCGGCTAAAGGAATAATCGCAATACCTGCACCAGCGGCTACCATTTGACAAATGGAGTCATAGCTTGAAACTTGTACCCGAATATTTATTTTTTTATCTAATTGCTGCGATAGCTTATGTAAAAAAATTTGGATTGCGCTGCCTTCATGTAAAGTCACGACTGAGTATTGAATTGCATCCAATAAGGTCACATTTTTGTATTGAAGAATAGGGTGAGTTTTGGGTGCAATCAAAATGAGATGAGAAGAAATTAAAGGCATCGTCTGCAAATTTTTAGTATCAATATTTCCTGAGATAATGCCAAGATCAGCACGCTTATCTACGACAATATTCACAATGTCTTCACTTAGCATTTCTTTAAGATTTACATCCACATGCGGATGAGTAATTAGATATTCAGATAAAGCCTGAGGAATGTATTCAGTAATCGCAGTCGTGTTGGCAACAATAGATAACTTCCCGGCTATCTGATCATTAAATTGAGAAAGCTCGCCTTTAAGGCATTCAATTTCATGATAAATCGATTTGGCATATCTTAAATAAATCAGCCCAATTTCAGTCAGTTCAACGCCTTGAGATGAGCGTTCTAAAATTTTCACTCCTAATTGCTGTTCTAGATTCTTGATCCGGTTGCTGGCTGCAGGTGTTGAAATGAAGGTTTTTTCGGCTGCGCGAGTTAAATTTTGTGTCTCAGCGATATTTAGAATCAGCCGGAAATCATTTAAATCAAAGTTCACAGGTTTACTCCTGTTGAATTATTAAAAATAGTTGCTTACAGCATGACATGCTTGAATTGATATTAAGTGAAAAGTATTTCATTCTTTTCAAATATATGAAATGTTATTTTTTTCGACTAAAGTTAAAGTCAGTCTGGTTAGCTCGGGTTTTTAAATCACCCCCCTAAGGGGATGATTACCTAAAAAATGAAATGAAGAGCAATAGGGTAATACACATCACCATTCAAAGAATGCACCCTTGTGATGTCTGGGTTCCAAAAAAAGACCAACACCACGGCCTCCATGATGCTGGAAACTGGAAAATTTTAAATGATCGCTTTTTCAATAAATTCTTGGATAGTAGTTTCACTGTATCCTAATTCGCTAAGAATCTCATGGGTATGTTCACTCAGGTATGGTACAGAGCTGATTCGATAATCTTCATCATCTGTAAGTCCGACTGGCTTAAGTGTCGGCACTTTACCGACCGGTGTATTTACGACAGTCCAGCGTCGCCGTGCATCAAGCTGCGGATGATGCCAGACATCTTCCATTTTGTTGACATTTGCATTGGCAATTTTGGCTAGTTCTAAGCGCTGAATCACTTCTTTTTGAGTTAAATGACTAAAGACATCTAAAATGATGGATTTTAAATTTTCACGGTTTTTTGAGCGTAAAGTATTATTTATAAATTCAGGCAGTTCGGAAAGTGCAGGGTCATTCAATACAATTTTACAAAAATCTTGCCATTCACGTTCATTTTGTACCCCTAGGATGACTTGTTTATTATCACCGGTGAGGAAAGGGCCATAGGGATAGATTGTTGCATGTGATGCACCCGTACGCTGAGGTGCGCTGTTCCCTCGGAATGCGTAATAGAGCGGAAAACCCATCCATTCAGTCATGCTTTCGAGCATGGAAATATCTATGCGTTTTCCCTTGCCTGTTTTCCCTCGCTCGATCAAGGCGGCTAAAATATTGGAGTAGGCATACATTCCAGCAGCAATATCTGAAATGGAACAGCCGGCTTTTGCATACTCATATTCTGTGCCGCTGATGGATAAAAAGCCTGATTCACCTTGAATCAGCAAGTCATAGGCTTTTTTATCGTGATAAGGGCCGGGATGTTCGGCATCATCGCCATAGCCGGAAATATCACACACAATAATTTTCGGATTGAGGGCTGACAATTCTTCAAAAGAAAGGCCGAGCCGAGATGCGGAACCCGGTGCAAGATTCTGCACCAGCACATCTGCTTTTAATACCAGTTGCTTTAAAATATCCTGTGCCTCTTGGGTTTTAATATCCAGCGTCAAACTTTCTTTCGACCGGTTGGCCCAAATGAAATGCGATGACATGCCATCAACACGTTCATCATATTTACGTGCGAAGTCACCTACATTCGGACGTTCAATTTTAATGACTCGTGCACCTAAATCTGCCAATTGCCTAGTGCAGAAGGGTGCGGCAATTGCATGTTCAAGTGTAATGACAGTGATATCACTTAAAGGTAGCATGGGATTTATTCCTTAAAAGAGATTTTCGCTTTCATGCAAATTTGACCGTTATTTTTTTCGATCCATAATTCGCCATTTTCCTGCTCAATACGGCCATAAATTTGAAAATTATCAAAATCGAATACCGGATGAACGGCACGGAATTCAAAGCGGGAAATTTTTTTATCTGGGTGTACCTGCTTGAAATGATGAATTAAAAGAGTGGCTAAAAGCGGGCCATGCACCACAAGGCCTGGATAGCCTTCTTCTTGGGTTGCATAGGGACGGTCATAATGAATGCGGTGTCCATTAAACGTCACAGCTGAATATCTGAATAGAGTTACAGGATCAATAGGAAATGATTTTTTATAATCAAATGCTTTGGCTTCTACGGTTACGGCAAGGGGCTGCATTGTGCCTTGCACCTGATTCGTAGCATCACGATAGACAATGTCCTGTTCTTCAATGATTGCTAATTCATTGTCGGCATAGATTGAATGCTGAACCGTGACGAAATACATATCGCCGCTTTTACCATGTTTTAGCTCAACCTTTAAAATTTCAGATTCACGGCGTATTGGTTTTTGAGCCGCAATAGGTTTAATGAACTGTAATCGGCTGCCCGCCCACATACGCTTCGGAAAAGGAATGGGGGGTAAGAATCCGCCTTTTTTAGGATGACCATCTACAGCAAGGTCTTGTCCGTTGACCAATGGTAGAAAATAGAACCAGTGATATAGATGAGGCAAATCAGCAGGGGACTTATTTTCTTCATTGAGTAAAGTTTGCATCATTGCTATAGGGCGATGATCTGAATAATCTTCTAGTATTTCTTTCCTTCCAATCCAATTGCTGTAGTTTTCCATGAAAATTCCTCAATTCTTTATGCGTTTAAACTAGCCTGTTTTAAAATTTTTTGTGCTCTTAAAATGACAGGTAAATCAATCATTTTCCCATCTAAGCTAATGGCTTGACCTTGTGCTTGATGGACTGCCTCCAAAACACGTTGTGCCCACTCCATTTCTGCATCTGTTGGTGTGAAGGCCGTATTGACGATGTTGACTTGCTTGGGATGTATACAGAGTTTTCCAGCAAAGCCTAAATTTTTTGCTTGCAGCGTTTCCCGTTTAACTAAATTTTCATCTTTAAAATCAACAGTGACACCATCAACAGGAGACTCAATTCCTGCTAGTTTAGAAGCCAATACGAATTCATTCCGAAATGACAACAGCTCTTCATAACCACCTTGCATATTCATTTCTAACTGAAAATCAATCGACCCGAACATTAGAGCTTGAACTGATTTCGCTTGAGCAATTTGACGAATATTGGCAAAACCCAGTGGAGTTTCAATTAACGCAAATATATTGATTTCACGAATAGCCGTAGCGGCAGCAATGTCTGCAGCAGATTCAGTTTTAGGTAAAACGATTGCTTGAACATTCTTGAAGTTTGCTAATTGAATATCGTCTGCAAACCATTCGCTAGTTTTTGAATTGATACGGATCATCACATTTTTTTGTGGATGTTCCATCAACCAGTTTTTTAAGCTTTCCCGTGCGGAAACTTTCAAATTTACTGGAACTGCATCTTCTAAATCGACAATAATTGCATCCGCTTGCGTGCTGAACGCTTTTTCAAAGCGTTCAGCACGGTTTGCAGGTACAAAAAGATAAGAACGTGCAGATTTTTGTACTTTTTCCATACTACAGTCCTTATTTAGAATGAGCGCGGTAAATCAAGCAAATGTTCAGCGACATAACTGAGAATTAGATTTGTTGAAATAGGCGCAACTTGATATAGACGGGTTTCACGGAATTTACGCTCAATGTCATATTCATTGGCAAATCCAAAACCACCATGAAATTGCAAGCAATGATTCGCTGCTTCCCAGCTAGATTTAGCAGCCAGATACTTGGCCATATTGGCTTCAGCACCACAGGCTTGACCTTGATCGAAAAGTTCACAAGCGCGGAAACGCATGAGATTTGCAGCTTCAATCTCAATGAAAGATTCGGCAAGCGGGAATTGTACCCCCTGATTTTGACCAATTGGGCGACCAAAGACTTCGCGGTCTTTTACATATTTGGTTGCACGATCCATAAACCAATAACCATCACCAATACACTCCGCAGCAATCAAGGTACGTTCTGCATTTAAACCATCGAGAATATATTTAAAACCTTTGCCTTCTTCACCAATTAGGTTTTCTTCAGGAATTTCAAGGTTCTCAAAAAACAGTTCGTTGGTTTCGTGATTCACCATATTGGGAATAGGTTGCACGACCATCCCTGATTTCATTGCTTCTTTAATATCAACCATGAAAATAGACATGCCTTCAGATTTCTTTTTCACTTCTGCTAAAGGCGTAGTACGCGCAAGCAGAATCATCCAATCACTATGTTGCACACGGGAAATCCACACTTTTTGGCCATTAATCACATAACGATCTCCTTTTTTTAATGCCGTCGTGCGAATTTTGGTGGTATCTGTGCCTGTTGTCGGCTCAGTGACTGCCATGGATTGCAGACGCCATTCACCGGAAGCAATTTTAGGTAAATAAAATTCTTTTTGCGCTTGAGATCCGTTACGCAGCAGGGTACTCATGTTATACATTTGGCCGTGACAGGCGCCAGAGTTGCCGCCGCTACGGTTAATTTCTTCCATGACCACGGAGGCTTCCGCCAAGCCTAATCCAGATCCGCCAAACTCCTCGGGAATCATTGCAGCCAGCCAGCCTGCATTGGTTAAAGCATCTACAAATGCTTCAGGATAGGTTTTGTCTTCATCAATTTTACGATGATATTCATCTGGAAATTGTGTGCACAATGCACGAACTGCTTCACGGATCTCTGGATAGTTATTAAAAGTACTTTTCACTTGTATTTCCTTATCGTGATCTTTTCTTGTTTTTAATCATATATTGTTATGGAATTTGAATTAAAATAGTATATTTTGATGGAATGCATGCCAGAAAATTATTGAAATGGACATTAAACAATTACGTACTTTTATCACTATTTTAGAAGTTGAAAATCTCACGAAGGCTGCAGCTATGCTGAATATTGTACAGCCTGCAGTATCTAGGCAAATTCAAATGCTTGAAGAAGAATTGGGCGTGAAATTATTTAATCGTTCTCGTCATGGTATGGCTTTGACTGATGATGGTAAGTTGCTTGAACCCTATGCAAGAAGAATCTTGGAAGATATTGAGAGTGCTAGGCTAGAATTGACTGCAAATAAAGGCACTATTCGAGGAAAAGTTCATATAGGCGTGTTATCGAGCATTAGTGAGTTACTATCTACTTTGATTATGAGCGTTATTAAAGAAAAATATCCAGAGGTACAAGTTAAAATATCTGTCGGTTATTCAGGACATTTGAAAGAATGGTTAGAAGTCGGGGATATTGATTTAGCTTTAATGTATGATTCTACGCCTTCTAAATTAATTGATTTGACATCGTTAGTGAGAGAGCCTTTATTTTTAATAGGTGCAGCGCATACTTCACTGCAGCTAAATAAACCTATGGATCTACAAAAGATTGAGATATTTCCATTAATTTTACCTTTTCACCCTCATCGTTTACGTACTCTTATCGAACAAGCGTATAAGCAAAATAAAACTGATCTAAATATTTATGCTGAAACTAATGATTTAAATATTCAGAAACAACTTGTTATACAAGGATTTGGCTATACAATTTTACCTTTAGTTTCAGTTATTAATGAATTTCGTGCTGGTTTAATGAAAGCTGCGCCTATTGCCGATCCGGCCTTTTTACGTGTTATTACTTTAGCTATGCATTCTACGAGAAATATTCCCAAACATGTTCGTATTATTTCAAGTGAAATTATAAAATGTGTAGAACGATCTATTAATGAGGAAAAATGGCCAAATGCTGAGTGGATATACGATAATTAATTGGCTTTGTTGCATAAAGCCTTTGACGGCAGAGTTTTCCTAAGTTGCTAAAATTTAAGTGACAACTCGTTCATGAGGCCTGCTAGTCTTGTGAATTTATTCAATACTGCAAGCCGTTTGTATTTAGAGATAAAAGTATCATCAAATGCAATTCTCTGAAAATCTTTATAAGAGCTTTTGATAACCCTATAGCCTTACTGTACTACTTGTCTTTTGAACTCTGTTCATTTGATTAATTCTAAACACGAGAAATAACCACCTTAAGGCCATTTGGGAAATGATGGCTGAACTTAATGATGAAACCATACTTCTCAAGTAATTGGCTAACCAAAGATAGACCGAGCCCATGTCCATCATTTTGTGAGGATTTACGCCAAAATCTTTGCGTAAGTAGTTTTAACTCAGTATCGCTTAATCCCTTTCCATGATCATTCACAATCAAATTATGTTGTTCCATATAAATTTGGATGGGTGACTGAGCATGTATGTAAGCATTCTCAATCAAGTTTTTCAGTACAATACTGAGCGCAGCATAGGGTAGCGCTATAGCTGAAAGACTGGCCCATTTAACATCTAATTGTTGTGAAAGGTCAGTATATTTTTTCTCAAGCTCAGTGATGGCGTGACTTAAACAAGAGCTAACATCTGCCTCATCTGATAATGATGGTAAGTGAATTTCAGTTTTACTGAGCAATAATAATTGTTCTAGTAATTGTTCATAACGTTGGATACTAGATTCTGCTTTTTCTAAATTATTCAAAAGCCTTTGTTGTTGTTGTTGCCCAGACTGGATCAACACTAGTTTACTCAACTGTACATGTGTTTTAATTGCGGTCAGTGGACTACGGAGTTCATGCGCAGCAAAGGCACTAAAACTCTTTTCATTTTCTAAACTCTGGTGCAGATTCTGGACAAGCTCCACAAGGCTATCGACAAAAGGCTGAATTTCTTGAGGAACATTTTGTGCTTTTAATTCAAGTAGTTCTGTTGTCGCATTAGAGAAATGCTGTTTTCTTTGTTTAACGCGTTGGGTAATTTGATCTAGTGGTTGAAATTCAACACGCACAATCCATAAAATTAATAAAACACATAAAATTAAGGTAATAATTAAAGGAATGAG
The DNA here is from genome assembly GCA_036660195.1 of Acinetobacter sp. Lineage (GTDB taxonomy): Bacteria > Pseudomonadota > Gammaproteobacteria > Pseudomonadales > Moraxellaceae > Acinetobacter. The sequence continues at coordinate 11,228 of JAVXBC010000020.1, read as the reverse complement.
TACTGACTGTAAAATCTGTTTGAGTAAGGAGTAGCGAAGCTGTAATTTTTCCGCAGTAACAACTTGTATATGTCCTTTTTGCAGTACATAACTGCGCCACTCCATGTTATTTTCTTGCCATGTGCTAAAACCGACATGTCGCGTTGAAAGTTTTGGGGAACCTTGTGTTTTTACAATAACCTGTGGGTCAGCACTAGAACTCGAGTTTAAAAAAGAAACTTCACAAACAAGCAGGTTTTGACTGTCATGTTTCTGTTGTGTCGAGTTTAAGGTATTTATAATTTCATTGACTGGGAGTTGCTGAATAAGGTGCGCAACCATTTGAGCAGATGCAGAAAGGCGCTGATCTAAGGTGTTTTGCAAGCGTTTTTCTAAATCAACATAGAGCCAGTAAAAGACCAATGACCATAAGAAGATAAAAACAATGGAAATCGTGGTGACCAAGCGCCATTTTAAACTATAGCTTTTCATATCTTTTACTCGACTATTTTTAGCATATAACCCACACCACGAATTGTCTGAATAATATCTGGATGAATTTTTTGTCGGAGATGATAGATATGTACATTAATCGCATTACTCTCAATACTTTCCTGAAAACCATAAACTTTATCTATTAATTCTTCGTTTTTAAGGATTTGATTCGGATAAAGCATAAAAGATTCAAGTAAGCTATATTCACGACGTGAGAGTGTTAAAAGCATTCCCTGATAATAGGCTTGTTGAGTATCTGGATGAATTTGTAGGCCACCAAGTTGGATCGTATTCGAGGAATAGCCTCTATTGCGTCGTGCTAAAGCATGAATTCTGGCAATCAGTATGCTTAAGTCAAAGGGTTTGGTTAAATAATCGTCTGCACCAGCATTTAAAGCTTCAACGCATTGCTGTGTTTGGTTACGCGCTGTCAGTACAAGGACGGGTACATGGATTTCATCTTTACGCCATGTCTGTAACAACTCTAGACCATCTTGATCGGGTAAGCCGAGATCAAGCAAACACAAATCTACTGCGCTGTTACGAATAAAATAATCGGCAGCTTTGGCCGTGTTTACATGCTCAACTGAAATACTGAGGTAATCCAAAGCAGCGATAATACTTTCAGCAATATACGGATCATCTTCAACAAGTACGACAAACATGGCTTTTCCTTATTCGAATTCCTATTTTACAAACAAAAAATTGCCTTAATGTTCCCTTAATTTTGCTTGTTTGATAATGCCATTATGTTAATGCTTTAGATAAAATGGTATGCGATTTCAACTCTTAATCGGTATGGTCCTTGGATTAAATACCGCATCGTGGGCTGGGAATGATTTTTTACACCCAAATCAAGCTTTTAAGTTCCAAGCAAGCTCAATCTCTAAAGAAAAAGCTGAATTAAATTGGGATATTGTCCCCAATTATTATCTTTACCATGATCAGCTTAAGCTGAGCGTCAATGGTAAAAATATTGACTTAAAATTACCCAAGGGACAGGAGAAAGATGACCCAACCTTTGGTAAGACATATGTGCATTATAATCAAGTTACAGCTCAATTCGATATTCAGCCGAATCAGCTATACAGTGTGCAATGGCAGGGTTGCGCTGATGATGGACTCTGTTATCCCGTACAGAGAACAACAATTCAAACGGATGAGACAGGCCTATTACCCCAACAAAAGATAGAATCACCAAAAAAACAATTGGCACTTTTAGCTCAAGAGCCAGAAAAAAGTGCCGATTCTTCAGATCAGTTGGAAAACCAGAAACTAAGCACTGCTTCGAGTCGATCTACGCCTGCTGAAGTAACTAAACCCAGTGAAGATATTGAACAGATCATAGATTCTACAAACTCAGAGAATATTCAGCAAGAATCAGTACAGGAGAGCGCAGCTGCGAATGCTGAATCAATTGGACCGCTACAACAGCTGTCTGGTAGAACATTCAAACAAGATTGGAACAATGATCAGTTTTTTCTTAAGCTTCTCTCCAATCAGACGGTTTGGCTCAATCTTATTGTTTTCTTAGGTTTTGGGATTTTATTGGCTTTTTTACCCTGTTCCTTACCATTGATTCCGATCTTGTCCAGTATTTTGGTACAACAGAATAAGAGGCGTAAAGCAGCACTGATTGCGCTGACTTTTGTCATAAGTATGGCCTTGGTCTATGCCGTCATGGGATTTGTGGTGTCGCAAATTGGCTTTAATGTTCAGCGCTGGTTTCAAAACCCATTGGTGATTAGCTTGTTCGTAGTGATGTTTATTGCCTTTGCACTCAATTTATTCGGCTTATATCAGCTCTCTCTGCCACAGTCTGTATTACAACGCTTGGATCGAATCCAACAAAGTCAAAAGGGCGGTACCTTGTTGGGTGCAGGTGTCATGGGAACATTATCTGCTTTAATCGTGGGCCCTTGTATGAGTGCACCCCTTGCTGGAGCTTTACTTTATGTTTCACAACTTGAGCATGGCATTTTAGGCGGGCTTTACTTATTTCTGATGGGTTTGGGAATTGGTATTCCAATTTTTATTGCCAGCGTTTTTGGTGCGAAGTATCTACCTAAACCAGGATTATGGATGGAGCGTCTCAAGTTCTGCTTTGGTTTTGTTATGTTGGCCTTAGCTGTGTATTTCGCCCGACCATTATTACCAAGCGTTTTGTATTATTCAGTTTTTGCACTGATTTTGATTGCAATGGCAGGCTATTTGATTATGGTCTTGCGTTATGTGCAAAAGCTTCCTTATCGGTTGATGGCGCTTGGTCTAGTTGGGTTGCTTACAGCAAGTGGTATATTGCAAATACATTTGGCAACATCTTCATTTAACCAGCAACGAGCATCCTCATTACATGAATGGATTGTAGTTAGAAATCAACATGAACTTGAGCAGGCACTGGCACAACATCAGAATCAAGCAGTATTGATTGATGTTTATGCAGACTGGTGCGTAGCTTGCCAGCCGATTGAGCGAGATGTTTTACCTTCTGCAGCGGTACAGGCGGCGATTGAAAATGTGGTGAGAATTAAATTGGATTTAACCCATTATGAAGCCTCACAAGACATAATCTTAAAGCACTGGCAAATTTTAGGCCCTCCAACAGTGTTATTTCTCGATCCAAGTCACCAGGAAATCCGAGAATTGCGTTTGACAGGAACTTATAGCGCGAAGCAATTGGTTCAAAATATTCAGTCGATGTCTGGGGATCGAAAATGATGATTTCCCCAGAGGCTTTGCACCTATGGATCTTTATCTTGCCGTGGTCATTATTGATTATTTTGATAGGACTATGCAGTGTACAGCTACTGGGTCTGTATTTAAGTCGTCGATTCTCATGGTCATCAGCCATGTGGCAGGTATATAAGGACTCGCTTTGGACGGCGATTTTAATTGGGCTCGTTGCTGCACGATTATGTTTTGTTGCAATCCATGCAGATGTTTACTTCACTCATCCCATTGATATTTTAAAGATTCAGGATAAAGGTTTTCATCTCTATAGCGGCTTGGCTGCTGCGAGTGCGTGGTTTATTTGGAAAAATCGTTTTTTAAACTATGCCGTTATTGTAGGAAGCCTAGCGATTTTCTTTGCTGTGCAATTGGGTGGACTAGGCATACACAAGAGATTTCAGACTGAACAACAATATCCAGAACTAACTTTTTCTGATCTTAATCAACAAACCCAATCTTTAACTCAATTTGTAGGTCAACCGACAGTCATTAATCTATGGGCCAGTTGGTGTCCACCTTGTCACCGTGAAATGCCTGTGTTGTATCAGGCTCAACGCGATCATCCTAATGTTCAGTTTGTCATGCTTAATCAGGGTGAAACACCTGATGTGATTAAAAATTATTTGCGACAGCATCAATTCCAGTTTCAGCATGTGTTATCTGATCCGCATGGAGAAATGGCAGAACAGGTGAATATGTTTGGGCTGCCAAGTACTTTGTTTTTTAATGCACAAGGAAAATTGGTAGAACGTCATCTTGGTGAATTAACACCTGCAATGCTGAAACAATATCTACAAGAAATCACTCAACTTAATGAGGGAATAACTCAATGAACTCATATCTTAAACTCTTCGCTGCGACGGCATTTACAATGTCTTCAACACAGATTATTGCCGCAGCTCCAAACATTAAGCAAAAACTGGAAAAAGAAGGTTTTAGCTTTGTAAAGCAAATTGAGGCACCCGCACAAATGACAGGTTGGGCTGGGCATATGCAGCAAAATCCAATGACGGTTTTCATCTCAAATGACAATAAATATTACATTGTTGGGGATTTGCATAATGCCAAAGGCGATAACTTAACTGTTGATGCGCTGAACAAACATGTTAAGCAATCTGTTTTGGATGATGTTTGGAAAAGTTTGGAAAAATCGGCTTGGATTCAGGATGGTAATGTTAATGCACCACGGATTATCTATGTATTCTCAGATCCGAATTGCCCATATTGCCATGTATTCTGGGAAAAAGCCCGCCCGTATGTGAAAGCCGGTAAAGTTCAATTGCGCCATATCCAAGTTGGAGTGATTCGTCCTGAAAGTCGAGGGCAGGCTGCAACTTTATTGGCTTCTTCAAGTCCACAACAGGCTTTTGAAACATTTAATGCGTCGAAGGGGAAGCAAAAACTGAAAGAATTAAAACCGATCCCTACACATCTAGCCGAAAAACTGGAACTTAATGAAGAGATGATGAATAAATATGGTTTTTATGCGACACCTGCTTTAGTCTGGAAGAATGCTCAAGGGGCATTAGAAACGGCACAGGGCTTACCTAAGGATTTAAAAAGTATTTTTGAATAAAAACATGTGAATAGAAAGGCAGATTCATATTGGTATGGATCAATTAAAAAGGGCGTTATGAGAACGTCCTTTTTAATTTGTCCTCGGTTTTAATCTACGGTGATAAGATTATGCCCAACCTTGTTGACGATTACGTATGTAAGGTAGAAGAGAAGCTAATGCTAATACAGCCAATACGGCACCAATCCATAGACCTGAACGTAAGCCATAACCATTTGTAATTGCTAAACCACCAATATACGAGCCACCACCTAAACCAATGTTAATTACCGATGTGTGTACCGCATTAACCATGGGGCCTGGGTGTGCAACGCTGACAATTCTCGCCATCATTGCTGGATTCATTGGAACACCTGATAACCCAATCAAGATGATTGCGATGATTGCCACAGTTTTATATTCGGCAAAGATTGCAAAAGAAAATAAAGCTATAGTTAATACGGTTAGTCCAATGAGCATAATGTTAAGACTGTGATCATGGGCTAAGCGACCCGTGATGGTATTACCTACAATATTTGCAAAACCAAATGCCATCAAAATAAATGGCACGACTTGCATGCTAAAACCAGTGATATCGACCAAAACAGGAACGAAATAACTAAATGCTGCAAAGCTAGCACCTAGAATCAAGCAACTGGTTGCGCAGGCTTTCCAATACGCTTTATTTTTAAAGGCTTTGATCTCATCTTCCATTTTGAGCTGTCCACTACCGGTTACTTCAGGTAAAAGACGCACTAGAGCGATGAGGCATACGAATACCAATACAGCCACTAAACCAAAAGTGATACGCCAGCCCCATTGTTGATCAATCATGGTCGCAAGAGGGACACCAAATACATTGGAAATCATAAAACCACCAATCACAATCGCTGCTGCACGTGGGCGGTTATGATTTGGAACCATGGCCATACTTATGGCAAGTGAAAGGCTTAAGCACCCAGCGCATAAAACACCAGTGACAAGACGAATGATGATCAAAATAGCATGACTAGAAGTAAATGCGCTAAGACCCTGAATCACCACATAGAGTGCTAAAAGAATCAGTAAGACATTGCGATATTGAACTTTATATTTGAGGAAAAAATAGGTGAGAACAGGCCCACCTAACATGACACCAAAGGCATAGTATGAAATTAAATGTCCAACGTCACCTACACTAATTCCAAAGGCCTGGGATAAAGTGGCGGTCATACCAGCGACCATCAATTCTGCTGTACCAATTGAAAAAATCGCCAGACCCAATATGTATACTGCTAATGGCATTGTTTTAACGAGCTCCTATTTCTTTAACGATCATTACAAAATTTGAGACTAATATTTCTTTTGTGCTGATGATGTAGTTACAAGTTGGCTAAGAGGCCATTAACCACATCTTCCAGAAAGCTTTTATCTGAAATATTTTTGTTTAGGACACGTAAACCGTAGTAACCAGCTAAAAAGCTTCGAGCCATTTCAAGGGCTGAAGCTTTGCTACTGAATTCCCCATTTGCTTGTCCTTCGACAAATACTGCGATGAGAGATTTCTCTAAGCGTTGTCGATACTCTAGATTCAGACTTGCGACGACCGGATCTTTATCTCCCATTTCTAAGGCGGAGAATAAGACCATTGCTTCGTGCTTTTCTGATTGTGAAAGATCCTCAGCAATTCCCCAAAGTAAGAGGGATCGTAATCGATCTTTGAGCAGTCCTGATTGTGTCAGGATAGATAATTGAGCAGCCATAGTTTGTTCATGGCTACGTAATAAAGCTTGTTCATATAAGGCTTGTTTACTTCCAAAAGCGTTATATAAACTTCCTCTCCCTAAGCCAGTACTATCACATAAATTTTGTGCAGATGTACCTGCATAACCATTGGTACTAAATACCGCTACGGCTGCATCGATGATCTCTTTATCTTCAAACTGTCTAGGGCGGCCTGGATAATTAGACTTTTCATCACTCATGGATAAACCCGAGAGGGGGTAAGCTGAGGGTGTATAGTAGGTATTCTGGAACGGTTTGTCAAATATTCATTGAAGTTTATTCTAGAATGATTAAAAATAACTGGTAATCCTTTTAATTTTAATAAGTTAGTGTTTATTCTATTGTTAAAATAATCGTAAAAAACGATATGAATATCAACTTAAAGATACATCCCTTTTAGTGTTACCATTGTTAATTATAAAGGGAAATCTAATAGGCTTGACACTTAATTAAACAAAAAAACTTCTATATATTTTGATAGGAATCAAAATATATAGAAGTTTTTACGAAATTTATAAATTAGTAAGCAGATTTACCATGCAGTGAACCTGCCCTACCTACGCGGAATTGTGTAGGCTTATAATTCACTTGAAGTTACTCGCTCATAAAAGTTTTTTAACAATACTGGTATTTTTCATGGGGATGAATGATTTTATATTTAAGTTCTTTAAAATCTGGTGTAAAAGATTCAAGTCGGCTTTCTATTAAAACCATAATGATTCAGTCTGTTGTCTTAAAAAGCCCAGATAAATTTTAAAAGGCCAGTATGTCCTTTAGGGCGGTTTTCAACATTGGTTTCTTTTAAGTATTTCGCTTCAATCGACCAGTTTTTATCTTGGTATTGAACGGCTGGACCCACAGCGAATACTTGTCCACGCATTCCAATATTTTCACCCTGTTGTTTATCAGATTTGGTTTGTTTAAATGCATAACCCTCAATTGCAATTTTGAAGTTATCGGTAAGTTTGTACCCTACACTGTAATCACTGGCGAAATACTCCCCAGATTTATAATGCGTATCATCATTTTCATCATTAAAATTATAAGAAAGTTTGGTCGAAATATCTAAGCCATTTGAAGGGGCGTAAGTATAGGCAATGATGGGGCGAATTGTATTGTAATTTTTACCAATATTGGCAACCACAGGTTGGGCTGCTGTTGGTGTATCATATTTTCCAGTTGCTAGGGATGTTTCAATAGCACCAATCCAATGATGATTACCATGATGCCAACCTAACATTGAGCCTAGAATTAAATCGCCTAAAGCGCTGTTATGATCAGACATGCCTGCTGCATTTAATCTTAAGTTGACCATAGGTTGTACTGCAAAAAAACCGAGTTGCCCACCCAAATAATTTTGTTCTGTTACCCAGACTAAACGGGGAATGAATGCGTTGACATCTAGATGAAAATCTGGAGGTCCATTGTCAAACTGTCCTGCATGATAATTTTGATAATAGTTAAGCAAATACACTCCAGGTGGAGGTAATGCACCAGCCATCATACCTTCAGCGCCTAAAGCAAATGAATCGGCACCATTTTCAGTTGCAAATGTAAATGTACTACTCAAGCCCATGATGAAGCTCAGAGGTAGCTTTAAAGTCAGTTTTTTCATAGAAAATCCTTTTCAATGATGTTGTTATTACAAAGATTGATGTCATGGATAGCGCACCAATAAAAATGCTTATTGGTGCTTATTTTGCCCTAAGCACTCACACGGCGACGATCGACCTCTGTCGATGGTGCTTGATTAACTTCTTTGACTAATTCGAAATTAAATGTGATGTGTTTAAAGGGTTTATCTAGATTGAATTTTGACATTTCTGTTGAATCGTCAACATCGGTTACAGTTGCAACTAATCCATCACGTGTTGCAAATGCAAAGTCATCCCAAAGATATTGATCACCCTCAATGTTAAATTGGGTGGTGAGTTTGCGATAACCTGGTGCTGAGACAAAATAATGAACGTGAGAAGGGCGATTACCATGACGACCCAGCTTATTCAGTAAGGCTTGTGTGGTACCTTCAGGCGGACAGCCATAGCCTACGGGCATGGTGGTTAAAGCTGTGTATTTACCATCTACATTGGTAAAAATGGTACGACGCAAGTTGAACTCGGATTGTGATTTATCAAAGAATGAATAATTGCCTAAACCATTGGCATGCCAAACTTCAACTTTCGCATTTGGAATAATATTTCCATTCGTATCAGTGACTAGACCCTCTATCACTAAGGTATCGACATGGTCTGACTCAGAGCCATCATCCATACGTGCAAAACCAACGGATTCAGGTGCGCCAGCCACATAAAGTGGACCTTCGATGGTCCGTGGTGTTCCCCCTGTAATTCCTGCTTTAGCATCGGCTTCATCCGCGCGTAAATCTAGATAATGTTCTAAGCCTAAACCCGCAGCGAGTAATCCAAGTTCGTTGGCTTGACCTGCATCAGTGAAATATTCCAAGCCTTTCCATAGTTCAGTTTGAGAAATATCCAAATCTTCAATGGCCTGAAAAAGATCACCCAATAAACGGACAACAATTTGCTGCACACGCGGGTTTACTTCATGTATCGCAGTATCTACATTCATTTGTTTTACTAATGTGTCGATTTCTTGACGGTTCATTTTTATCTTCCTTTTTTATCGTGTAATTGTTCCGAATACTCTGAAACGGACATGAAACAGAGCATCCGAAAAGGGGAGAACCAAGTAAAATTGGTTCTATGTCTAGAAAGTCTTAAAACATTTCAATCAGCGTTGTGCTGTTGCTATATGTGTCTAAATAGCGCTGAGCGAGAGGCTGTTGTTGCACCATCAGCGGCACTTAAGAAGCGTTCGGTATGAATATCTTTTTCAAAGAGACGGCTTTGCATCAGCGTTGAAATAGCTGCATCAATCATAGGTGGAGGACCACATAAATAGGCTTTATGACCACTGCATTTATTTTCAAAATAATCTGCTACGGCTTCATGCACAAAACCTGTGAATCCTGTCCATTGATCTTCTGCTTTAGGCGCATTTAGTGCAGGAATGTAGCGGAAGTTTGGATAGTCTTTGACTAAGGTTTCAAACATTTCATGGTTATAGAGTTCAGAAACATCACGTGCGCCTTGGAATAGATAGATGGTACGTGTATCACCTTGTTCTAAAAGATCCAAAATCATGGATTGCGGACTGGATAAACCAGAACCGCCCGCAATAAAGATGGCATCTTTTTCATCCGATTTACGCACAAAAAACTGTCCATAAGGTCCTGAAACTTGAAGTTCATCATCCACTTGTAAGGTTTCGTGTACATAGGTGGTGGCTGCACCGCCCTGTACTTGGCGAATATGCAGCTCAATTACACCTAATTCACTCGGTGCATTGGCAATTGAAAATGCACGCGTCCCTTCAATATTCGGCAATTGAAGATTGATGTATTGCCCAGCCTGAAACTCCATTGGACGGTCAATTTGTAAACGAATACCTTTAATAGTCGGTGACAGTTGTTTGATCTCTAAAACTTTGGCTTGGTAGTCTTGTACCAAGTAACCTAGAAAATCTTCGTCCTCATCAACATCGGCTTCAATCACCATGTCAGATTCAGGTTTACAGCAGCAGGCCAGAACTTTATTTTCTTCGCGTTCAATGTCCATCAGTGCAAAAGGGGAAGCTTCACCAACATCATAAAAACCGTCTGTCACCTGAACTTTACAGGTGCCACATGTGCCATGCCCGCAGGCGAAGGGCAGCCAAACCCCTTGACGTAAAGCGGCGTCTAAAATGGTTTGATCATCTTCAACTTCAATAGTCATGCCTACAGGTTCAATCGTGACTTGATAACTCATGATAGTTCTCCCTTATACATGCGTGCCGTTGTAGCCATCTAGACCAGGTGTCACAAAGCGCAGTAGAGATTTATGATCAAAATTTAAATCAGCTAAAGTCTTAGAAAAATCGAAATCTGTTAATAATTGACGATTCAAGGTGAATTGCACTTTTGACCAGTCGATATGTTCAAAGTCAGGATGCTGATTAAAACCCGCTTGAATTTGCTGATCAATCAGCTCTTGTAAGCTTTGTTGTGGCGAGACCACGAAAGCATGAGCTGCACAAAATAATGTGTGATGATCCCATCCGACATAGAGCAGCATGTTGTCGCCATAATTTTTTTGTGCATCACGTGCATCAAATTCATAGTTTTTTTGAATAGCTTGTACTGGCATGAGAAAACTCCTAAATTCCTTGAGTGAAGCCATCTCGAAATTGTGATCTACAAGATGACTTCTAATCCTTTATTTTTAAGCGACGTGACCTTTCCATTTTTTCCAACGTTCTTGGTCTGGAGAGCCTTCAATGTCTAGGTTGTCTGCACCAACATTAAAGTTGTAATAGTCACGTAAAATACTTTCTAAATCGGGACCGCCACAGTTGCCTTGTAAAATTTGATTCACTGGCAGCCAAGCTTGAATATACTTTTCAGGTTCACGTTCAAAAATGTCATGACAGCCGTCTGAACAAGTGTGGTAACGCTCGCCTTTATAAATACTGTCGCGGTAGCTGAACATGGTTGGGTCGCCATCCATTTCAGTAAAGGTCATTGGAATCTGACAAATTTGGCATAGTTGCGGTAAACCATTGCTATAGAAGCGTTTACCTTCGGCTTCTAACTTACGCGCCAATTCCCATTTAGGACGGTAATATTTGTCGAAAGTGTCTGGAT
>JAVXBC010000019.1:0-32355 GCA_036660195.1 Acinetobacter sp. | reverse complement strand
TGATATGTTTTAGTTTAGCTCGTCGGGCTCAGCTTTTCATATAAATGGCGAAGGTTGTTGGTTCAAATCCAGCTCCCGCTACCACATTTTAAGATGGTATTAAAAGTTATTGATATGTTTTAGTTTAGCTCGTCGGGCTCAGCTTTTCATATAAATGGCGAAGGTCATTGGTTCAAATCCAGCTCCCGCTACCAATTATTTTTTTAATTTTTTGCTCTGTGAAATATAGATAATTGTTGGTTTTAAAAGACGTGTAGCAGTTTAATTAGCTTAAATAACCCTAAATATAGCTAAAAATTATTAGATTTTAGAAATGTAGTTATCCTTTTTGAACTTATTTAATATTGATTTGCTCTGAGATTAAATAAAGCTCAGAATTGTAAAATTTTAGACTGCTAACTTGCAAAAGTCCTTTGCCATTTGATTTATTATCTTAAATTAGAATCCTTTCTGAATTCGCTTCTGATTATAAAATAGCTCAATGTATTTTGTAGTGTTTACCTTAGCTTCTTCTTTCGTTTTATAATTCTGGAGATGAGCTAATTCATTCTTCATACGGAACGGTGCTCCTCACCCGAAAAACTTTCAATAGGCACATTATCGTAATATTCGCTTTTTGTGCTCATGATAAACTCCTAATGAGTGGGTGCAGTTTCCCAAGTTAAAGTTTTCTTTTCTATTAGCACATATCAGGATTGGTAGATTGACTATCAATTCTATGTTGAAGTTATTCGAAATTGGCATAACTTGCCACAAACTCACGCTACTGATGTCATGCAACAACACTTTTTGAATTAGAGCAGTAGTTATTGCTCAAATATTATGAGACTTTAGATTTAACCAATCTTTCAACGAAATTATTCATTACTTCGATTCTCAGAAGAAGTGCAACAGAGATTAATTTAGGTTAGAAGCAAGATGGGATACCATGATGCGCTACAGCAGTTTAGAACCTAGTCTTATTAGGCATATTGAAATTACAGAAGAGCCCAATTGATGGTTTTATGGTATTTACAGAATAAATAAGACTTTTTATAAAGATTTGAAAGTGAAAGTTCTTCTGCATGATGTATATTCAAGTCACAACTTGAGTATGAGACGGCTCCCCAGTTCTGAATAACCCAAAATTCTAGATACATACAGCTTAGTGGCTAAGGGCTGAGCTACTACAAATAATGACACGAATTTAAAATTCGTCCGCAGAAAATACTGAACTGAGCCTACGGTTTGAAGCTACCAGCAATGCTTCTGGTCTCATACTATCGAGATGTGAATGACACTCTAATTCAGCTGTAAAATATTTTAATACAATCAAACACATCCATAGAACTAAAAAATTATAAACCATCCGCTCGAGCAGTAAATTGACCTTCAGCAATCAATTGATCAGCCATTTCTTTGGTCTTTTTTAAACCTGCCATACGAAACTCGGTATGACCATAGTCCTGAATGGATTTCCATCGCCCACCCCAAGTCAAACCAACCGACTCAGCCACTTGTCCATAAAGTTCATAACCTCGCATCGCCCAAGGGTCACGCTCAGAAATTACTACTTTGCCATTTCTCTTAAATGCCACATCGGCGGCTAAACCGAATTGATGATAACTTTGATAACCTTTTGCACGGGTGGTATTCGGATTACCTGCCAACATATTTTGACGGTTCGGACTGCGATATCCTTCTAATAAAACAAGTTCGTAACCATACTGTTCTTTCATGATTTTGAAGACCATTAACAAACGTTGCTTATAACGCGGATTAATCTTGTCCCATTTACGATCAATTAAAGATGAGTCAAAACTACCATGCGTATGCGGAATCGCAACATCCATTTGAGAAGCATTAATGCTTGGATCAAGACGATGTTGCGTTTGATATGCCTGTTCTAATTGAGTCGCCTCAACAATCGCATCTTGAATCAAGTTGTCGTCAACATCAGGTGGTGGGCTCAGCATTTCACCATTGAGTAAGGTGTAAATTTGTGGGTCAGTTTCTTTTAAATAATCCGCTTCGATACGGGTTGAATTGATTGGACGCGTAAAAGCAAAAATCAGGATACTTGCAAATAAAAAGAAGCCTGCAATTAAAATCCACCATTGTTGTAAGTGCCAATGGGATTGCAATTTTTCTGGCGAAGCGGCCTGATGCATATTGTCTGCAAATTGCATTGCATGGGCGATTTTCTTTTTTCCACTGGGGAGTAAGGACTGTAAAAGCTGAGTACAATTATATCGCAACTCATAAGACATCAATAAAGTAAGGGCAAATGTCACCGCAATGAAACTAAGAGAAATAATCCAAATCATTGGCTATTGGGCTTCATTCACAGCTAAAGGTTTTTGTGTGACTTTGATTTGAACAGTCGCATCAGGAGTTTCGGCTTCAGGTTCTTTTACTGGAATGGCTTTAACAGGTTGCGTTGTTGATTTCGACTCTTTTGTTGTGTTCACTGCTACGACTTCCTTTTTAGGATGTACAGATTTCACGGGTGCGGTCACATGCGCTGCTTGAGCATTTGGTTCATTGGCAAATGGGGAAGTGTGCTGTCCTGCATGAGTAGGTTCTGCTTTAGTTCGCTGAAAGAATTTATTTAGGTCATTACTTTCAGGTTGAGCGATATTGGTATCTTCCTCTGTCTCTGGCGTTTCATGGCGAACGGGTTTTATATCTTCGGCTATTTTTATATTTGATTTAGTATCAGCAGGTAGTGCAGCATCCTGCTCAACCATTTGAGTGGGCTCAATATTTTGGCTAGATTGACCTTTGAAAAATATAAGGAAAAGCAATCCTGTAACAAGAACACCTGAAAAAAATCCAATCAATAAATAAATAGCAGGCGATAAAGTTTTCTTTTTAGTTGTTTGTAGGATGCGTAAAGATGTAGTTCTTTCTTGAATCATGCGCTATTCAACTAAGGCAAATGGATGGTGATGTATGCTTCTTCTGCAGGTGCTGAAATCACGTTGGTATAAGGTGATAATGCATTTTTATTCTGTTGATTTAGCATGACTTTTAAGCCAGCAAAGGCAAGGGCAGTGAAAAATAACAGAAAAATCAAAATCCAGAAAAAAGGTAATTCATGATGAATAATATGTTTAATATGATCAGGAATTGCGGCGAAAGGGGAGAATGCAGCTTTTTTCCCTTTCAGATAATCAATTTCATCGCCGACACGTGCAACAAGGTGGTTTAAGCTCTCAACCGATTCCAGACGATATTTGCCTTGAAAGCCAAGTAGCAGGCAATAATGAAAAACTTCAAGCGAGGCTAAACGGTCTTTGCCACGCGCTCGTAATTGCTCCAAAATTTCAAAGAAACGATAACCTGCAAGTTGTGAACCAAACAAACTCAGTTGTAGTGGACTAATCAGCCATGTATTTTGCAAGTTAAAGTAAGCTGCATCTTGTTGCGTCGCAATGGTTTCATCAATCAAGGCACAAAAAGCATATTTAGTATCGTGAATATCATCCGCTGAAAATTGTAGTCGTTTGGCTTGTTGCTCAAAGCGATTGAGTAAATCGAGGATTTTTTCACGAAAATCATTTGGATTCGATGGGACATAACGATTGCGCAGTAAAAACACCAAATAAAAGCCATCATGTAATAGATCAATTAAATTGGTCGTTTGTGCTTTGTTTTGCGGTTGATCAGAACTTGGTAAGCCTGAGCCAATTTTTCCATCATCGAATAAAGATGGGATGCCAGTTGGATATTGAGCCATTATTTTTCTCTTAACTGTTCATGACTGCAATCAGTTCAATACTAATATCTTGGAAGCCCGCAGGGACATAGACACAGATTGTTTCTGACTCAAGCATACGTTGGTAAAGCTCGTGATGTGGTTCAATTTCAAAATAACTGACACCCGAACGTACAGGAATTGCTGTAGGCACTTGCATTAAATGATGCAATGGAACCGCCGGAAGTGCAGCAATCACACGTTGTTCAACATCAACAGTGCTACCCACTTTAAAGCGTAAAGGTACAATTTGAATGAGTTCATGTGTCTGCATCATGCTGCTGGATACCGCGATATATAGGCGTGTATCACGGGTAATTTTGTCCGACTCAAGACTTCCCACCCAGTACGATGGACGCATTTCTTTTAAAGCAATATTGAAGTAACGACTAGAAATAATGGTATCCAATAAGTCTCTTAAAATAGCATCCAGTTGCTGAAAACTATCCTGTAATTGATGATGTTTGTAATGTGGCAAATGATCCACATCATAAGCGGTAGAGAACGTCAGTAATGAGCCTGTGAGGCGTAATAATTCTGAGAACAAACGTTCAGGATGAATCTGTGGATATTGAACTAAGTGATTTAATCCTGCATAGGCTGTATTTAAAGCATTGATTAACCAAAAAGAAACGATATCACCTGAACGGAATTCAATCAGTTTTTGTTCATTCTCTCGGTTATTGCCTTGAATGGTTTTAATCTTGGCTTTAATTACATTCAAGGTGCGTTTTAAATTATTGATTAATGATTCTGATGCCGCAATATGTAACAGTGGGGGGATGAATTTAGCATCGAGTTCAAAATGTCCTGAACTTTGACGTTTTAATTTACCCACTGCCAAATAAAGAAAACCATCGAGGTTTTGACTCGGTTGAATATGTTGTTCCAGCAATTTGAACTCTGCACGACGACGCAAGAAATTGAGTTCGGCAGGGCTGGCATCGGTAAATAAATCATGTGTTTCTGATAGATAATTATGATAACGGCTGGATAGAGCACGTGTTTCATCAGCTATATTCTTCTTATTGGCTTGCAAGATTGGCAGCGCTAGATAAACGATCATTTCGCCTTGCAGGTGTAAATCATCTAGCAACAAAGGTTCAGGTAATAAGTCTTGGGCAGGTGCGCGGTAAATTTCCCCATCTTGCCAAATGATCTCAATTTCCTCTAAAGCCAAAATATGCGTAGAGAGTTGAACCTCATCAAATTTGAGTTTTTGTATCCCATAAGCATAAGGAACTAAAGCTCGAACGGTATGATTCAAGCGTTGCTCATGATAGGTATCTTGAATTTGGAAATGCTGAGGGCGTAAAAATAAGCCCTCGCCCCAAAGAATTTTCTCTGCTTTAAACATATTAATTTACCAACAATTATTCGTATTCATTCTTTGGTTGCACGCCGAGCGTATCTTGCAGCATTTGCAAGGGTTGCTCATCTTTTATCACTTGGTTTAACCATTCATGTAGCGGCATTTGGCTCCATTTAATAGTTTTTTGTAGCATGTAGCTCACAGGGCTATGTGGTTCATTTTTTTGAAAATAAGTCGAAATTTCTTGGAGCACACGCATCGCTTGTTCGCGATTTTCAACATGAGATTGAACTTGCGGTTGGAAAGAAAGCTGATTTTGAGATGCAGGCTGTTGCATCGACATAGCTTGTGAGTCGGTAATCATAGAAGGCACAATCTCGGTCGTAGAGGTTTGTGTTGTTTGCTGAAACAGATCGGCTTTGTAAATTTTCTTAAGACTGATATGGATGGTATCGAGGCTAGAATCAATTGCTGCAAAACTGGGTGAATCAAGTCCCAATAAACCGTCTAAAACATTTTTTAGTGTCGCCCATTGCTGTAACACTTCTTTGAAATGTTGATAATTCTGTCGTTGAAAATTTTTATCAGTATTCAATAATGCTTGTTCAAACTGCTCTAATTCATTTGAACTACTCGAATTTTCATAGTCCTCACTTTGCTTACGACGAATATTTTCATGGTAAAGAAAATTGTCATAATCGAGTAAATGATAAAAAGGGGCTTGGTTGATCAATGGAACTTTTTTAATCAGTGAGGGCAACTGATTAATCAGACCCTGCAATAAACCAATGCGCTGATCAAGATCGTCTTCTTCTACTTCAGGATGTAGATGAAGCCAGTACTGCTCAAGTAAGCGATGGCTCAGTTCAAGGCTTTTAGCCACGCCCTCGAAACCATAAAGACTTGCCCACGCCTCTGAAATCCAAGTGAGTAAGCGAATATCTTTGCTTTTCGACTGTAATAAATTGATTGATGTTGTTGCGACAAAATCCCAATCCGCTTGTTTCGGTTCTGTGACCCAATCGCCTTGATCAAGCAATACATCATCTTGCGTTTTGGCTTTTTTAATCGCATGAAACTCATTCGAAAAAGAGTAATCTTCTCCACAAGGCGACTGTTCATCAATGGGTAAAAGTAATGGGGTAATATCCATATTCATCATGGTTTGACTCAATCTTAAATTTCAGCTTTGATTTTCTTGTTTGAATGCTTTTTACGGCTCTTTACCACAGGGTCTAATTGATAGGTGATGTCATCATCTTTGGTATCAATGACGATCAACTTCGGTAATTTATGGTCGGCTAATGCAACTAATATTTCAGTTGCAAGGGATGGCAAAACGGTAGAGTTGAGAATGTTATCGACATTTCGCGCACCGCTATCAACCTCTGTACAACGGCTTAAAAGCAGTTCAATTAAATCGTCTGAATATTGCACTTGAGTCGCATATTGTTTTTCAATACGTGCAACAATTTTTCCGAGTTTATGTTTGATGATGCGAACCAATAGATCGTCATGCAAAGGAAAGTACGGAACGATTCGCATACGTCCAATAAATGCAGGCTTAAATTGTTTGTATAAACTTGGTTTTAAATGCTCAATCAAATCTTCCGCATTTGGCCATTGTTCTACGGATTGGTTTAAGCAGGCTTGCATAATTGCATTTGAGCCCGTATTCGACGTGAGCAAGATGATGGTATTTTTAAAATCAATGATGCGACCTTCACCATCCTCTAACATGCCCTTATCCAAGACCTGATAAAACAGCTCTTGAACATCGCTATGCGCTTTTTCAATTTCATCTAAAAGCACCACACTATAAGGGTTACGGCGTACAGCTTCGGTTAAAACCCCACCTTGACCATAACCAACATAACCAGGAGGCGCACCTTTTAATGAAGAAACAGTATGAGCTTCCTGATATTCCGACATATTGATGGTAATAAGATGTTGTTCACCACCGTAGAGTTCATTGGCTAAGGCGAGGGCAGTTTCGGTTTTACCTACGCCACTTGGGCCAATGAGAAGAAAGACACCTTGAGGCTTATTGGGGTCTTCTAATTTTGCTTTAGACGTTTTAATTCCTTGAACTAATTGTGATAGTGCATAGTCTTGCCCCATCACACGCTGTCCCAATTTATCTTCAAGGCTCAGAATTTGTTTGATTTCATCATTAACCATTTTTCCAATTGGAATACCTGTCCAATCGGAAATAATTTCATTAATGATGTGTGCATTTACACGTTCAAAGACTAATGGTGTTTGACCTTGTAATTGATTTAATTCACTACGCAGTAAAGCCAATTGTTGCTTTGTATCTTCATTGTCATCTTGAACGCTGAGTTGTTGGATTTGTTTAACGAACCCAAGTTCTTGTTGCCATTTACTTTCAGTTTCTTGGATTTCCGTTTCTAAGCTTGAAAGTCGCTGATGAAGATCATCCAAACGTTGGTGATGAATAGGAAAATGTTGATGTTCATGCGTTAAAATCTGATGTTCTAATTTCAAATTATGCTGTTGTGCTTTGAGCTGATCCAAAACAACAGGCTGTGCATTTTGAGTGAGTGCAACGCGAGCAGCAGCAGTATCCAACACACTTATTGCTTTGTCAGGCAGTTGACGACCACTAATATAACGATGCGATGACTGAACTGCTGTGACAATAGCCTGATCATCAATATGCAAATTAAAATGACTTTGCATGACAGGAATCATGGCACGCAACATATCAATTGCCACTTCTTCAGTCGGTTCTTCAACTTTAACTACCTGAAAACGGCGACTGAGCGCAGCATCTTTTTCAAAGTATTGCTTATATTCAGCCCAAGTTGTTGCAGCAATCGTACGGAGTTCACCACGCGCTAAAGCTGGTTTAAGTAAATTCGCTGCATCATTTTGTCCAGCTTGACCGCCAGCACCAATGAGGGTGTGGGCTTCATCAATAAACATAATAATGGGGTGAGTCGATGCTTGAACCTCATGAATCACTTGTTTCAAACGATTTTCAAATTCACCTTTAACACTCGCCCCCGCTTGTAGTAGACCCATGTCGAGGACATGCAATTGAACATTTTTCAGTGCGTCTGGGACGAGACCTTGGGCAATTTTTAATGCAAGACCTTCAACAACTGCGGTTTTTCCGACACCAGGCTCACCTGTCAATATTGGATTATTTTGACGACGACGCATGAGGATATCGAGCATGAGTCGAATTTCAAACTCTCGACCAATCACAGGATCAATTTTTCCACTTTTGGCTTTGTCAGTCAGATTAATCGTGTATTGATCGAGAGCTGGAGTTTTTATCGAGGTTGAAGTCGCCGCCGCCGCCTGACTGTCATTTTGGTTCGAAACTTGCACGGAATGGTTTTCAAGTACAGGTTGCTCATTACTTTTTCCACAAATATCCAGAAACTTATGTTTCATTGTGTCGATTGGGAAAAGTTCAAAAAGGCTCGAGGCACGAAATGCAATTTGTTGTAAATCTGGTGCAGTCAATAGCGCAATAAGCAAATGACTACTGCGAATCAGTGGATTTTGTTCTGCAGAAGCCAGTAACCATGCCTGTTCCAATAATCGAACGATTGATTTTGCAAAGATGGGGGTTCGATTATTTCCTTTAGGTAAGGAGGTAATTGTTTCTTTTAAATCAGTGATTAATGAATCTGCTGAGATATTATTTTTTTTTAATAAAATATGTAAATCATTGACGATGTTTTGATTTAGTAATTCAACAAATAAATGTTCAATCTCAATTTCATAATTCAATTGATTAATACACAGATTTGCAGATTTTTCTAATGCAGTACGAGTAGTCGGCGATAGTTTTGTAATTAAAACCTTGAGGTTACTCATTTATGGCTCACAATATTTTTTAAATACCAAGCTCTATTTGCTGATTTTTCACCTGGTATGCTTGTTTTTATGGAAATATTTTTTGAATAAAATCAAAAATTTAACCTTTGCAGGCTGGATGTACAGATCATTCTACAGCAAAAATTGTCACTTTTAAACAAAAATTGCAGCATAATCTTAAAATTTTTTTATAACTCTTATCTTCATAAAAAAATATTAATGTTAATAAACGTAACTTGTGTTGACTTTGCATGCTGATTTTTTGTTAAATTCGCGAAAATGATTTAAATGTACATAAATTGACAAGTAATAAGGGTTTTTAACAATAACTATCAGCTCTTTAATTATAGGTTAAATAATGGCGAGGCATATTTTGAAAAAAGGTCTTTGGATATTAATTATTTGTTTAACCGCAAGTTTAATTGGTAATTCAGTTTATGCTGAAGAAAATGAAATGAAACCAATTAAATTGAAAAGAAAATGCCTAAAACAACATCCGTTGGCAGAAAATCAAACGGATCGAGATTTATTGGATATTTATCAACAGGCTTGTGATAAAGATAATGCTTCGCGTGCAAATGAGCTGTTGGCGCAAGCTGCAATGCGTATGTATGAGTTAAAGCAACCAATGAATGCTTTGAAATTAGTGACTCAATTACAAAGTCAAAATGTCCGTGGTACGACTTTAACGGATGTTGCTTTTTTGGCGAGTGTGGATATTGCGAATTCATCATTAGAGCAAATGCGTTCAAATGAAATGCGTTTTTTGTCGAGCGAATTAACTTATCCGCCTGCAAAAAAACTCAGCGACCGCATTCGTTCTTCTTTACCAGCACCTGAAACAGATTCAGCAAAGGCAATTACCGATGAATCTGTTAAGCGAGAACTTAGAAATACGTCGAATAATCATGTAAATCGACGAACCACTAACAAAAAAATCCGTAGTAATCAACGTAATACCGCAACACAAACAGTTGCACCAGTGAAACGCCAAGTGGCTATAGCACCAGTCGTTGCGAAACAACAAAATACTGTTCAAAAGGCAGGTTCGAATCCATTCGATTCGTTGAAATAATAATCAAGGGTGAAAAATTATGGCAAAAAGAGAAAGCGTTCAGAAGAAGCTGCAACGCATACGTCCACCTCGTGTACAACTGACATACGATGTCGAAGTTGGCGATGGTAAAGAGTCAAAAGAATTACCTTTTGTAGTCGGTGTAATGGGGGATTTCTCAGCAGCATCAGAGTTGGAAAAGACCAAATTAAAAGACAAAAAGTTTATCAATGTTGATCTAGATAATATTGATGAAGTGATGGAATCTTTAGCACCACGAGCTGCTTTTCAAGTTGCAAATACCATGACGGAAGAAGGTGGACGCATGTCTGTCGATTTAACCTTTAACTCAATGGAAGACTTCCGCCCTGAACAAGTGGTGCAACAAGTTGATCCACTACGTAAGTTGGTGGCAGCACGTGAACGTTTGACTGATTTGCGTAATAAAATTTCAAACAGCGAGCGTTTAGAAGACTTGTTAGATGAAGTTTTAAAAAATACTGATCAGGTTCGCCAATTAAGCGTGGAGGCTGAAAATGAGTAATTTGCAAGCTTTAGCGGTGAAAGATGTCGAATCAGAAACAGTAAATTTATTGGACTCAATTGTTGAACAAAGCCGTATTGCACGTAATGACGACGAGCATGTACGCGCAAAAAGTTTGATTGGTGAGTTGGTAAAAGAAGTTATGGCGGGAACAATTACTGTTTCTGAAAATATGACTTTGTCAATTGATAAGCGTATTGCTGAGATTGATGCATTGATTTCCAGTCAGCTTAGCGAAATTATGCAGCATGAACAATTCCAAAAGATCGAATCAACATGGCGTGGACTTTACTATTTCTGCCAAGAAACACCATCAAACTCTATGATCAAAATTCGTATGTTGAATACTACGAAAAAAGAGTTGGTCAAAGACTTCCAAGGTGCAACTGATTTTGATCAAAGCACCTTGTTTAAAAAGATTTACGAAGAAGAGTATGGTTCATTTGGTGGTGCACCATATGCAGCGTTAATTGGTGATTTCGAGTTTGATCGTACGCCATCTGATATGTATTTATTGGAGCAAATTTCTCATGTTGCTGCAGCAGCACATGCACCGTTTGTTTCAGCGGCAAGTCCAAGCATTTTAGGACTTGAATCATTTACGGATATTGATCGTCCACGTGATGTTTCAAAAATCTTTGAGACTGCCGAATATGTGCAATGGCGTTCTTTCCGTGACAGTGAAGACGCTCGTTATGTTGCATTGACTATGCCACATGTCTTAGGACGTTTGCCGTACCATCCAAAAGAGGGTACTGCGACTGAAGGCTTTAACTTCGTCGAAGAAGTATCTGGTGAAAACCATGACGATTATTTGTGGATGAATGCTGCTTATGCATTTGGTACACGTTTAACCAATGCATTCGATATGCATGGTTGGTGTGCTGCAATTCGGGGTGTTGAAGGTGGTGGGTTGGTTGAAGGCTTGCCTGTACATACCTTTAAAACCTCTGATGGTGAAGTAGTATTTAAGTGCCCAACTGAAATTGCCATTACCGACCGCCGTGAAAAAGAACTGAGTGATCTTGGTTTTATTCCACTGGTTCACTGTAAAAATACAGATTATGCCGCTTTCTTTGGTGCGCAATCTGCACAAAAACCAAAAAAATATGACAGTGATACGGCAAATGCAAACTCTGCACTCTCAAGCCAAATCCAATACATCATGGCGGTATCGCGCATTGCACATTATTTGAAAGCAATGATGCGAGACAAAGTGGGAAGTTTTGCATCTGCAGGCAATGTTGAAGCATTTTTAAATGAATGGCTTTCTCAATATGTGTTGCTAGATGATGGTGCATCTCAAGAAGCAAAAGCACAATATCCGCTTCGTGAGGCATCTGTAAAAGTTGTAGAAGATCCAGCTCAACCTGGTCACTACAAGTCCGTGGTTTTCTTAAGACCACATTTCCAGCTGGACGAGTTGTCAGTTTCTTTAAGACTCGTGACTGAGCTACCGCAGTCCTCAAACTAATTGAGATCGGCTAAAGGGATTATTGATATTTAACCTTGCGAGCTTTCAGCCTATAACGCAATGCATGGCTGAAATGTCAACAGTCCCTACAATAACTTTAAATAAAATAGAGGTAAGTTTTAAATGAAAGATATATATGTTGAGTTTCGTGGTAAGTACAAGGTAGATGGAGAATCTCGCGATTCTGAACACAAAGGTTGGCTAGAAGTTAACTCTTGGGCTCATAACATTCGTCAACCAAAATCTGCAACTTCAAGTAGCGTTGGTGGACATACCGCTGAACGTGTTGAACATTCAGACATGCTTTTTGTTAAAGATTTGGATGCAACAAGTCCTAAACTTTGGGAAGCATGTTCTGCTGGTTATACATTTGATGAAGTTCAGATCGATTACTACCGTGCAAATGGTGACAAACGTATCAAGTATCTTCAAATCAAATTAAAACACGTTCTTGTTTCTAGCGTGACGCCAACTGTTAATGAAGAAGGTGTTCCGACTGAAGCGTTTGGCTTGAAATATGCTGCGGTTGAGTGGACATATAACCAACAAGATATTAACGGTACTGCGAAAGGTGCTGTTACTAAGAAATGGTCACTGTCTAATAACACGGCTTCATACGCTGCGTAATTTATATTGTGATGTTCTGATAGAGGTTAATAGTTGCCTATTCGCCTCTATTTTTTCCAAGTTTTTGTTCTTATAAAAATGAATTTAGATCACCTATATCCCTACGGATTCAGATCAACACTATTTGATCGTTTAGTACCAGAGCAAGAAGATTATTTAAGAGGCATGTCGATTCAGCAATTGCGAGAGTCTGTCGCGCATGATTTGGAAGACTTGCTCAATACTCGAATTGCACAATTTGATCGAGATATGGATGAATTTCCATTGGCAAAAAAATCGATCTTGCAGTTTGGAATCATTGATTTTGTCGGTCTATCAACAGCCAATCCATTGGATCGGGACAAGATTTGCCAATCGATTGAACAGTCTATTTCCTCACATGAACCGAGGTTGAGGCAGATCAAGGTGGAGATGCTTTTGGACGGTCATAACATGGGGTCGCTGTGTTTAAGCATTCAAGCGTATTTAAATATTCATCCACTTTATGAACCCGTTTTCTTTGACGCTTTACTGAAACCAACAACACAACAATATGTTATTTCTGCCAGAAATTAGTGTGAGCGAACTGTGATAGAGCAACTTTTACCGTATTATGAAAAACAACTACAAGAATTCGGTCAACAATCCAGAGAGTTTGCGCAGAAATACCCGAAGATTGCGCAACGCTTATCTCTAAATCAAGAACAAATTGATGACCCACATATTGAACGGTTAATCCAAGCTTTTTCACTGATTGCTGCCCGGATTGATAAAAAGTTAGCAGACAGCTATGACCAGTTTACGCATTCTCTATTTGAGGTAATGTTTCCTCAATATCTACGTCATTTCCCAGCCTGTACTGTGGTCAGTTTTGAAGATATCAATAAGCTCAAACAACTCACCGCTGCACATATCATTCCGCAGAAAACTGCCTTGAAATCTCGTAGTTTCAAAGGGGTGCAATGTGAGTTTAATACCAGCAATGAAGTTCGCTTGTTGCCGATTACATTAACTAATCTTGAATTTCAGACTTCGCCGAGTACCCATATACATTTAAATCAAAATGCAACTTTAGGCCTGAAATTTGAAATCTTTAATGATGCTCAAAAGTGGCTTTTGGATGAAAAACTCCCAATTTATTTGGATGCGATTTCAAATTTCCCGTTGCAGGTTTTGGACAGTATTTTTCGTAAAGAAACAGGGTTTTCGATTCGAGTTGGACAACGTGTAGTTGAAATTGCCAATCCGTTTGAGGTGATGGGTTTTACTGAGCAGGAAAACCTATTACCGATTGATCAGCATACGCATCATGCTTATCGCTTATTGATGGAATACTTTTGTTTTCCTGAGAAGTTTAATTATTTGAATTTTGACCTAAGTGTTTTAAAAGGTCTGTTGCAACAACAGAAAAATTTTGAAGTCTTGATTCATCTCAAACTGAATTTGAATGACCAAGCCGTTGTGCGTAATTATTCAGAACTGAACATTGCCAACTTTAAATTATTTACCACGCCTGCAATCAATCTGTTTGAAAAGCAGGCGGAACCACAAAAAATTTCACATACACAATTGCAATATCCATTGCTTACCGATGCTCATCATCCAGAGTTATATCAAGTTTATTCAATTGTTGAAATGAATATGGTGCGTGAAAAAACCAATCAGGAACAAACTCATCTTCCTGTTTTGCCTTTTTTTGCGATGAGTCATTATCACAATGATCAGGTTCAATTTTTCTATTCTTTGAATTATTTGCCCACACAAACCAAAACCATGCAGATGGGCTATTCAATTGTGTCCAAGCATTTGAAACCCTATGAAATTAAGTCCGATTTTATAAGTACTAGATTACTTTGTTCAAATGGTGATTTACCGCATGAGGCGTTAAGCCAAAGTAATAATATTCTGAATTTAAATGATAGTAGTTTGGCGAGACGTGCTTTGATTTTAAAGCGTCCAACTTCACCGTTCCATTTTGAGAAGAACAGTAATGAGCAGTGGCGCATTATTTCGCATCTTTCGCTCAATACCTTGGCATTGATGAAAGGGGATGCCTTGAGCCATGTCAAGGAACTGTTGGCTTTATATAATTTGCCGCATTCTAAAGAAAATATTTTATTGATCGATGCTTTGAAGCAGCTTAATTTCTCAACCACAAATAAATTGATGAATGCGAAACCTTTCCCCATGTTCATTCGTGGTGTAAAAGCAGAATTGGCAGTGAATAAGAGTGTATTCAGAGGTCATAGTTTATATATTTTTAGTCAATTGTTGAGTCATATTTTTAATCTAAAAGTTCAAATGAATAGTTTTGTCGATGTGGTCGTCAAAGACAGTTTTAACCAACAGGAGATATACCAATGCGTGCAGAACGTTGGTGGCAAGACTCTTCTGTAGTCGATCAAGTCTTTAAAAAATCAGGTTCATTTGAATTTGTTCAATCAACTCGTTTGTTGCGCCATCATTCAGAGGCTTCGCAGCAACAGGATTGGTCTGACGATTTTAAATTTGGTACGTCCTTTAGTTTAAGTTTCCCTGCGGCAGAAATTGAGGAACTGAGCTATCAAGATCAGCGGATTCATATGACCAATTTAGTGGTGGGTTTAACAGGTACGCAAGGTGCGCTGCCTTATACCTATACCAATAAACTAAAGCAAAGTACACGTCAGCAAAGGGCAGAGATTAAAGAGTTTCTTGGTTTGTTTAACCATAAGCTTACAGCCAAATATGTCGATGCCAGCTTGAGTTATAACCTCGCTGTTCGTTATGAGATCGAGCAAGATAATCATTATTTAGATATTTTACATGCCTTAAATGGCTATGTCCGTGCTCAGCATGAACAACATGATTTAGATGAATATTTTGCAGAATTTTCTGGTTTGATGCAGGGGCAGAACAATACCGCACATGCCTTAAAAACGGTTTTATCTTGTGTGTTCAATGAGCAAGTGCAGATACAAGAATTTGTAAAAGAAAAATTTAAATTAGTCGATGATCAAAAGACCAGTTTGGGTGGAAATAAGCCAAACTTACTTGGGGTGAATACTTTTTGTGGCGATACGGTTGAGCAAATTGATGGAAAAATTGAGATTCAAATCGGGCCATTGTGTCGTGATCAGTATTTAGCATTTTTACCTGATCAGCCTTTAAATAAGAAGTTAAAAGATTTGATTCAAACGTGGTGCAGTCCAACTTTATTTATTGATGTGCGTTTAATTTTAGATAAGAACGAAGTTGCTCCAATTCGCTTGGATTCGGGACATAAAATCGGTTTGGGACAAGGGGCATTTTTACTGCCATCAGCAGAATTACAACATAATAGCGAAACTCGTTATGCACTTTTAGGGGCGGCATAATGATAAAGAAAATTTTAGCAACCTTAATCAGTAGTTTTATTTTGGTTGGACTCATCGTTGTCTACTATTGGCGAGATATTCAGTATCAGCCTGAATCTGCTGATCTGATTAATTATTTCCTGATCCTACCTGTTGCGATTACTTTTATTTTACTTTCGCCATGGTTGATTTATAAAGCGTATCAACATCAACAAGAGAAAAAGCAACAAGCTGAGTTGGCGGCACAAAATCAGGACGGTGTATCTTCAAAATCACAAGAAATTGTTCAAGAAAGCAAATGTTTGAAATTAAATTTGTTTGCAGCGAGTGCCTACAGTGCATTAGGTGAAAATGATTCCATTATTGATGGGATTAAACAATTTACCAGCCCTCAGTTAGATCACAATCTAGTTAATTTTCAGGGAATGCCGATTCTCTCGTATCGAATTGAAGACTTAGATCAGCAAGTTCAAAGTGAAGATGAAGACGAGTTGCAGTTTTTGTCAGTTCGGCAGCAGCGCATCACGGCATTAATACATCATCAACTAGAACAACATACTGAACTTTTAGTTTCGGTTTCAGACCATTTAAAGCAGTCTAGTCTGTTTTATGAAAGCCAAAATTTGCATGAATATCGAATGCACCCAGCATGGATTGATCCAAGTTTTACAGGATGGGACGACAGCGAAGCGATTCAGGTTGAACAAGTCTATCGTTTAGACAAGCTGAATCTACATATTCTGTTATCTGAAGATGTGGTGCACACATGGAATGATGCGAGTAGTAATGAAAGCATCCAAGCTGTTTTTTATGATTTGGGCATCATTCCGCAAAAATTCCATATTGAATATCATTATCTTAGTGCAGCAACGACCGAACAGCATTTAGTTGAGCTATTTGAGCGCATTCAAAATCAGCCGCATGAAATTTCATTGATCCTTGCAACTGATTCAGAGATTGATCAAGAAATAATTGATGAAAAAATTTGGGGCGTCAGCTCGTATATTCCAGCCGAATTTATTAGCAGTAGTTGTTTGGCGCATCCAGCAGTTCAACTGGAACAATTACAGCCAGAAAAGATTTTTAATCTTGTTCTTAATCAGAACAATTTAAATCAGATATTCCAAGAGTTAAAGATCAGCGACTTAGCGCAATATCAAACAGAAGAACCTTTTGTTTTGGTAGTTGAGGATGCCGCAGATATTAAAACGGTCAAAAAATTAGAGCAGTTTTTTAGCCAAAGTCCAGTAGAACCGCACCATTATTTATATTGCAAACCCATATTGGGACACACCCAAAACGTGGCAAAACTTTTCGGATTGATGTTAGGGGCACATCTCTCTGAGCAGCAAGTTGCCTTTGTTTATGGACAAAATTTACAAGTATTTATTCAAGCGTTTCCTGAGGTCGAATCAGATCAGGACAGCGTAGCAATTGCTAATTGATTAACTTTATTCAGAATTCGAGAACTCAATGTATATCATTTTAGGTTATCTGTGGCAGTACATCACGAATCCTAAAGCAATTATTGCTTTATCTTTATTCGTGGCACTGATTTCTTCATATTCCACTATTCCAAGGCATATTTTTTGGGCATTGGCAGTGACTTATGTGCTGGGTTTAATTGTCTATGGTATCTATTGGTTGATCCAAAGAAAACGACATGCCGAACAAGGCGAAGAACTTGCAAATGCGATAGAACAGGACAGCAGAGCTGAATATGGTCAACATAAAAATAAAGCCGAATTACAGTTAATCCAACAGCAAATGAAAGAATCGATTCAGTTGATTCGTAAATCTAAATTGGGCGATAAAAAGGGCAATTCAGCTTTATACGAGTTACCTTGGTATATGGTGATTGGTAATCCAGCTGCGGGGAAGAGCTCGGCAATTTATAACTCTGGGTTGAAATTTCCATTTGAGAAAAACCATCAAAAAATGGTTTCAGCGGGTTTGAGTGGCACACGTAACTGTGATTGGTTTTTTTCTACCGAAGGGGTTCTACTCGATACAGCAGGTCGTTATTCGGTCTATTCGGAAGATCATTCTGAATGGTTAGGTTTCTTAAATATTCTGAAGAAAAACCGTTCTAAAGCACCCGTAAATGGTTTGATTGTGATTGTCAGTATTGCCGAGTTGATCAGCCAAAGCCCTGAAAATTCATTAAAATTAGCCAAGAATTTACGTGCCCGTATTCAAGATTTAACCGAACGTCTTGAAGTTGTTGTTCCAGTTTATTTGATCTTTTCAAAGATGGATTTGATTGCAGGATTTACTGAGTTTTTCGATTGTTATGAGTCGCAGGAATACAATCAGGCATGGGGTGCAACGCTGCCTTATGAGCAAAATTCATCGCAAAATGCAGTGGAATTATTCGAGAAACATTACAGCATTCTTTATGATGGTTTAAAAAGTGTTAGTACCACGCATTTAAGTCGTCGCCATTCGCAGAATATTTCTCCGAGTGTCATGACCTTTCCACTAGAATTCAAAACTTTAAAACCCGCATTAAGAAGCTTTATTAGTACCTTATTTGAAGATAATCCATATCAATTCCAACCTGTGTTCCGTGGCTTTTATTTCACCAGTGCTTTGCAAGAGGGTGTGATTGAAAGCCCAATGACGGAAAATATTGCCCAGGAATTCCAACTACAGCAAAGTCAAAGCAATACGCAAGAAAGCAGAAATTCATCAATCGCACCTAATCATGGTTATTTCCTTCAAGGGCTATTCTCGAATGTGATTTTGCGAGATAAAGATTTGGTCAAACAACATATCAATCCTACGAAAAAACGTCAGCGTTATATTGCCTTTATTGCAGCTTTGGTCGGTGTTTCTTTGGTGTTAGGGTTGTGGGTTTGGTCGTATCGGAACAATCAACAACTGATTGCCGATGTCCAAGCGGACTTAGATAAAGTGGTGCACTTAGAGAAATCTTCTGGGCAACAATTATCGACGCAGTTCGAAGCCTTGTTGATTTTACAAGAGCGTTTACAACAGCTGGATGAATTTGATGAGAATCGTCCGCTTAAATTTGGTTTTGGTTTATATCAAGGCAATCAATTACGTGAAAGCTTAAAAGCCGAATATCTTAAAGGTATTAAGCAAATCGTCTTGACCCCAACACAGCAGAATATTGCGCAATATTTGCAACGCGTTAAAAATAATGAAGCAACATTGAAAGCCAATCAAGCCAATGTTGAAATCAAGCCAGTTGCGAAGTCACAACAATATTTAGAGCCTTCAGATAGTAATGCTCAAGATGCGTATAACGCATTAAAAGCCTATTTAATGATGAGCAATCCTGAATATGTCGATAGTAGCCATTTAAGTGATCAAGTTTCACGGTTTTGGCGGACGTGGTTAGATGCCAATCGAGGTGAAATGCCACGTGGTGAAATGATTCAGGATGCAGAAAAAATCCTATCCTATACCATGACCTTAGCAAATCAAGATGGCTTTCCTGTACTTGAATCAGACGCTCAAATGGTTGATCAAACGCGTCAAGTTTTGTTATCCGTAATTCGTGGCATGCCTGCGCGTGATCGTGTTTATAACGAAATTAAGATGCGTGCAGCGGTGCGTTTCCCAGCAGTAACGGTGGGGCAAATTGTCGGTGAGCAAAACCGTGCCATTGTATTAGGTAGTTACGCTTTACCGGGTGTGTTTACTCAAAAAGCATGGGATGAGTATGTTGAAAAAGCCATTGATGAAGCAGCCAATAAACCAACGGACAGTAAAGACTGGGTATTGAATAGCCGTCAATCAGATGATTTAACGTTCTCAGGCAGTCCAGAGCAAATTCGTAAGCAACTGGTGGCATTGTATAAACAAGAATACGTGATGGAATGGAAAAAATTCCTAAACGGTATTTATTATGCCAAAACCGATCAATTCGCTCAGCAAGTGAAAAGTATTGATGTTTTAGGTGAGCCACAAAATTCACCAATTCGCACGCTATTACAACGCATTGCGATTGAAACCAACTGGGATAATCCAATTGTACAAGCTGAACTGGCTGTGCCTGAAAAAGGTTTTGTGGCATGGTTTAAGCGTAAAGTTTTGAATAATTCAGATGACAAAGCAGCCGCCAAAGCAGTGGACAAAGCTCAAGGCGCAATTTCACAAGAATATCAAATGTTCTATCAACTGGTGCGTAAGCGTGATGATTTACAAGATAAATCATTATTTGATGAGTACATGAATAATCTTGCGCAAGTGCGTAGTAAGTTTAATGATCTGAAAACAGCAGGCGAGATTGGCCCAAGTGCCATGGCATTGGTGAAACAAACTATTAATGAGCAAACTTCTGTATTCAATCTTACTCAGAAATATGTCGATGAGAAGATGATGGTCGGGCTGAAAGATACCGATCAACAATTACTACAAAAATTATTGATGACACCACTCACACAATCTTTTTCAAGCTTGATCGTACCTACACAAGATGAATTGAATAAATTGTGGGGAATTCAAGCCCATCAACCGTTCCAAACTAATCTCAGTCAGAAATATCCATTTAATTCGAGTGTGACGTTGCAGGCGACCAGTAATGAAATAGGTCAGATTTTTGGCGAAACGGGTAGCATTGCACGTTATGTCAAAGAGGGATTAGATCCGTTTGTGATTCGTCGTGGTTATGTATTGACCTCGAAAACATGGAAAGATTTGGGCATTAGCTTGAATCCACAATTCGTGATGGCGTTTCAACAATATGTTTCGCCAATCAATGGTATGGCAACGGGTAGCTTAGATCAGCCTGCAGCAGCACCTGTATCCAATCAATCGAATTTCCAGTTTTATCCATTATCGAATCCACAATATTTGTCGTATACCATCGACATTGATGGTCAGCGTATGGTGTTCGAAAATGGCATACAACAATGGGTGAATTTCGTTTGGCCAAATCAAGGCGCAATTCCGGGCGCACGTATTACCGCAGTCGATTTGGAAGGAAAAACCCATACCATTTTCGAAGAACCAGGTGAATATGGCATTAACCGTTTAATCGATGCAGCGCAACGCAAAGAACAAAATGGCAGTTTTGAGATGACATGGACAAGCAAGGCTGAACCGTCATTTAACTTAAAAGTGAACTTCCGATTAATTAGCGGAAATAGCTCAGGCAATATTGGTTCAAGTCGTGGTTATGCAGGCTTACAGTTGGTTGATAAGGTGGTAACAGATAAGGCGGTCCGTGTGGTATCGGCTCAAGCGATGCCGACAAATGTGGCAGTCACACAGCCACAGACAGCACCATCACCTCAGTTAGGAGTAGCGCCCTGATGTTAGTCGTTACAGAATTACAGGAGGGGCTTAGATGCAGCAAGTAAAAACCACTCCTTTGTATTATGGAAAGACACCGGCTCGCGGCGATTTTCTGAAATCGAAAGGACAGTATGCCTTAATTCAAGTGCTAGATCAGTGGATTACCGAGGCACTTGAACATGCGATGCGTGCCCCTGATTTTAAACAACGCTACGATTCTTTGCCGACCTTAGATTTCTTTATTGCAAATCCAGCCGAGCCAATGTTTCTCGCGGCGAACTTAATTGCAAGTCAAGACAGTTCAGGGCGTGCATTCCCTATGGTGCTGAGCCAGTTATTAGATGTAGAGCAGCCGTATCAGAATCTGTTGTTAGCACCTTATTACTATAAGTCGGTCTTAGTTGATTTATTTCAAAGAAATCGCGTTCTTCGAAGTATTCGTGATAGCAACATCATGTTGGAAAAGCTCAATAATTTACCTAATTCGGTTCAGCTTTTCACTAAGACAGAATGTAATGGCTTCTACGAAAATCATACCATGCACTCATTTGCACAATTGATGAAAATCAATGTCTACGAACTCAGTCAAAGTATGATTGGTCTGGGACTTTTACTCCAACCAATCTTAAAAAATGGTATTAGCCGTTTAAATAAAGTGCTGATTTTACCCATCAATAATCACATGTACTGCTATGAAATTGCTGCTTTTTGGGTCGGAATGATTGGGCGTTTCTTAGGTGGAAATAATGCTGAAATTTTGATCGGTATTTTACACCGTGAAGAACCTATTTTGTTTATTGGTTTTCAAGGCGCAGACATTATGGCACTCAGCGATATTTTTACTCAAAATATGCAGAGTGAGCATTGGGTGTCCTTAATTCAAGCAGAATGGATTGATGCCTATTTAGAACAAAATGCAGGTTTAGCGACACTCGAACAATCACTTTGTCAGCGACAGTTAAGCCTGAATCAAGGCTTAAAACTTTTTCGACAAACTTTTTTAGATGAATAAATATGAGAAATAATTCGAAATCCATTTGGGCTGGTGTACTGCTCAGTTTGATTGTTTTGGGTCAAAGCAACAATGTGGTTGCAGCACCAATCGTCGTTGAAGGTGCTGTGCCAAACGAGGCGAGTAAACAAGCCATCTTATTGAAAATGCAGTCCGTCTATGGGGCTGACCAAATCGTGGATAAAATCCAAGTTCGTCCTGTTTCTGCTCCAAATGGTTGGAGTGACACCGTAAGTCGTGTGATTACCCCTGATCTAAAAAAAATTTCACAAGGTCAATTGCGGGTCAGAGGAACTCAGGTTGAATTAACAGGGAAAATGACTGACCCAAGTCAAATTCAACCAACGACTTCAACTTTCCAATCTTTGGTACAGCAGCCTTATCGTTTAACTGCGCAGCTTTCTGTGAATCAGGTGGAACAAAAGATTATAGATGATGCCTTAAAAAATCGAATTATTGAGTTTGAATCGGGTAGTGCGATTTTGACGGATGCTGGGAACAAAATTTTGGATGAGATGGTCGTGGCATTGACTAAAGTCGGCGCGAAGAAAGTGAAGATTATTGGACATACCGATAGTTCTGGTGATGCCAATAAAAACACAGTTCTCAGTCAGGAGAGGGCTATGGCAGTACAAAATTATTTAGTGAGTAAAAGCATTGCGGTCGATCGTTTAAGCACAGCGGGCAAAGGTTCAAGTCAACCAGTTGCAGATAATTCAACGGTAGAAGGTCGTAAGAAAAACCGTCGTATTGAATTTGAAGTGCTTTGATAATTTATAACTCCAAATATGAGTAAGTGATTATGGCAACACCGTATATCGTCATGGGATGCCCGACTACAGGAGGAGGGCAAGTGATTACAGGAAACACGAGTTTTTTGATTGAAGGCATTCCTATTGCATGTGTCGGTGATAAAGCGACTTGCCCAAAGCATCAAACGGTTTCGACTATTATCGCGGGTGATCCACATATGCAAGTGATGGGTAAAGCAGCGGCACGAGTCAATGATGCTTTGTCTTGTGGTTGTAAATTGTTGCCAAAACAGAATTTGGTTGTTCAGGATAATGGTGGGAGCATAGGTAGCAGCCAAAACTTTGCTCCTACCATACCTCCAACTCAAGATAGCTTTGTAAAGGACAAACCAAATAAAGAATATGGAATACAATTTCAATTAAAAGATGAGCAGACGCAGAAAATTTTTAGTGAAATTCCATATTCGATCATCTACAAAAAGAATGGGAAAATAGAAACTGGGTGGACCGATGAAGATGGTAAAACTCACTTCATAAATGCAAATTCACCAGATGAAGTTGAGTTTCAAACAATTGATGCCTCAAAACCTCTCCCCCCGTTATAAGGATCCTAATAATGACACCAGAAAGAATATTTTCGCCTACTTTAATTCCATCCTTGGACAATGAAGTAAAAGTCTGCCATGCAGAAGAATTATTAGACTCATTACTTTGTAATAGTATCGTTAAAGTACTTAACTATCATACAACGGTACCTTACACTTTTATGATGAACCAGGCTCAATGGGATTGGATAAAACAGAAATATCCCTTTGAGCACGATTTAGCTATTCGCTTTGGGCTTGAGTATGATTTGCGCCAGTTTAGCGATGCAGTATTAGAGCGTTATTCTTTTCATACAATGATGTATTTAAAGTTTACCTTGTATGCACAAAAGCATTCAAGAAATAAAGGGGCAGAAATGATTTTAGAATTAGCAAAAGATTCTTTTACTGCTCGAATGGCGATTGCTAAGAAGAATTTTGGTGAAATCATTGATTTAGCATTATCGAATGCGAGCAAACCTGTTCTTGTAGCAAATGCTTTGGCAGTGTTTACCAATAATGGGCCTTTTGGAATTAATGAATATATGTATGAAAATGTCTTCGGGCGCTCATATGATAGGGCAACAGTTTCTCAATATATTCAAAACTACAACTACACTCCACCTAAAAACCGTTTTTCACTATGAAAATGAAATTAATCCCCGTACTTGCTATTTCATGTTTATTCTTAACATCTTGTAAAGCATCATCTGATAAAGATGATATTGATCAATTTGTAAAAGTAGATCTGAAAAACTATGCAACCGATAACTACAGAGTTTTTATTGAAGCAAATAAAAATTTCTCTAATGACCCTGCATTAAAAGAAACGCTGTTTAATAATACTTACGTTAAGTTGGAAACAGCTCGTAGTCTTTTAAGTGAAGAATATCCTGATTGGGTGGAAGGCTTAGACCGTAATGGTTTTGATTATGCAGATCTCAATACGATATGTTGGATGACGGTCTATATGGAAAATTATGTAGGTACCATTGGTGAGAAATATAGAAAAGATCTTAAAGTCGAAACTTTAAGTGACGTACATCGACTCTATGAAGAAAGAAAAAAAGTCATCAAGTTGAGGGATACTAAAGATCAAACTGCTAAAAATTTTGTTGAAGTATGTTCTTAAGTGCAACTAGTTCAATATTTCTAGATGGTTCTCCTCGATTTTCTAGGCGTACAGTTTGTGTCACTAGTAAAAGTAATGAGTTAGAAGTTAGATATATTGAGTCTGGTAAATCAGCTTGTGATTGATTCATGATCTATAGCAATCAAAATTCCGATTTTGATCACTCAACTGGTGAAATTGATTTAATGGAATATGAAAACCGTAATTAAAAAAATATTAGGGGCTGTACTAGATTAGCACTATGTTAGTCTAAAAAAATGAAGATATCTAATTGTAAGTTAAATAGAAAAGTGCAAGTTCGATTGCTTGAATTTTTTGTACTGGAAGTAACCGCTCGTTCGGCTGCTGATTTACTGGATATTCACCCCAATTCAGCAGCCCTGTTTTACACTAAAATTAGGCAAGTTATAACTTACTATTTAGAGCATGAAGCCTCTGAAATATTCGACGGACAGGTCGAATTGGACGAGAGTTATTTTGGTGGTGTACGTAAGGGAAAACGTGGTCGTGGTGCTGCTGGTAAAGTCGCTGTATTTGGTATTCTAAAGCGTGGTGGTAAGGTTTACACCAAAGTGGTTTCAGACCAAAGGCAATGACGCTAATGCCTGTAATCATTAATAAAATAGCACCTGATAGCATTGTTTATACGGATAGTTATCGAAGCTACAATGCACTTGATGTCAGTGGTTTTTATCATGAAAGAATTAATCATTCTTTGCTGTTTTCAGAAGGGAAAAATCACATTAATGGAATCGAAAATTTCTGGAATCAAGCGAAAAGAGTACTAAGAAAATACAATGGAATTCCTAAAGAATCATTTCCCTTGTTTTTGAAAGAATGTGAGTTTAGATTTAACTATGGAACACCAAAACAGCAGCTCAAAACGCTACGATTTTGGTGTCAAATTTAACCTGTTCTAGTACAGCCCCAAATATTATTAACTGGGATGCACGAATTATTACAAATGAAACGGATATCGTTGGTCTATGGTTTTTTTTAGAGATTTCTAAATTAAACTTCGGTTACTCACTAAATTTTGGCGGTGAGTAGTATTCCAAATATCTAGTTTTACAGGTCATACATTTACATTAAATTTAGCAGTTAGGAAAGTTAGATGAAGCATTTTTTTATTCTTTTAACAGCTTTTTATATATTTGGAAATACTGCGTGTTCGTCTGATGAACTTAATACGAATAAGGCTGAAGCTAAAACTACTCAAAAAAATGAAGAAGTCTCAAATCTTTCTATAGAAGATAAGGCTATTATAAAAAAATATAAAGACATAATGAATAATCTTAACTTTAGAGTTAGAGAAGACGCTAATAAAGTAATGAAAGAGAGTTTGTCTGAAATTAGAAAAATTAAGAATGATGACGAACGACAAAAAATAGAAATGCAAATTTATATGGCTACAGAGATGTATAAAGAAGCTTATGATTTAAATAAAAAGATGTTGAGCGAGTCTTTTAGTTTTGGACGTTTAGTGACAAAATGTGAATTAAGTTATTACGCTAAAATATCAAAGCAAGAGGCTCAAGCGTGTTATACCGAATTATCAGTGATTTTAAAAAAAGAATTAGAGACTACTCCAAAAAATGATCCTAAATATATTTATGGTGAATGGAGTTATCTATTATTCATGTATAAATCTGGTCATGATGAATATAAACAGAAAATGGAGAATTTTATTAATTCTACTAAAGATGAAACTGCTAAGTACCAGTTCCAAAGTTCTTATGAAATGGCTATAGAGCAAAATAAATAGTTGCTTGAGGTTCTTGAACTGATTATTGTAAATCATGTCAACAAAAAGATCAAAAATAAGTGGTTTATTTCGGTATATTTTAAACCGATCAAATTACAATTCAATCGTTGCGTACTGGATATGAAAATTCAGGAATCATCGCTTAGAAAAAAATAGCATAAATTTAATGAAAACATTCTGAGTATTCAGAAATCATTTATTTTTGATTGCTGAATGAATACGCATTTAAAGAAAAATCCAGCTCTTTTATTGTTTAAATCGTAGTAAGATTCACAGCATTCAAAAATTAATTTCACTCCATTTCATTTGGGAATTTGGTCATGAAAATTGTCGCAGATGAAAATTTGGCATTTACCGATTATTTCTTTGCCGAATTCGCGGAAATTCAGCATAAGGCAGGGCGCACGCTCAACCATGATGATGTTAAAGATGCCGATGCACTGCTGATACGTTCTGTGACTTCTGTGAATTATGCATTGGTCGATCGAACCCTCATTCAATTTGTTGGAAGTGCGACGATCGGCACAGACCATATCGACACCAATGCATTAGAACAAAAAAACATTTCTTGGAGCAATGCCGCAGGGTGTAACGCTCAGGCGGTGGCTGAATACGTCATTACCGCTTTGTTGCATTTAGACATATCTTTATTAGAAAAAAATAATGATTTTACCTTGGCCATTGTTGGATTGGGGAATGTTGGCAAACGTCTCGCGACAATGGCCCAATTGTTGGGTTGGAAGGTGATTGGCTATGACCCTTATGTACAATTGCACAACATTGAAAATGTCGCATGGCAGGAACTACTTCAACGCGCCGATGCAATTTCGATTCATGTGCCTTTAACTCATTCAGGTGAATTTCCAACACAACATTTATTTGATGATGCGGTTCTTGCGCAAATCAAAGCATCCGCAATTCTGATTAACAGTGCACGTGGACCAGTGATTAAACAATCAGCATTGATTGCGGATATTGAAAAAACCAAACGGAAAGTTGTACTGGATGTATTTGAATTTGAACCTGAAATTCCACAAAAATTATTAGATCTGTTGGCTTTAGCCACGCCGCATATTGCAGGTTATAGTTTGGAAGGAAAGGCAAAGGGTACGCAAATGATTTATGACGCTTTTTGTGAAAAATTCGGCTATGCGGCTTCTAAGCGATATGAAAGCCAATTGCCTGTAGTCGATGCCTATTTTGAACATCAAGATTTAAAATCTGCGTTAAAACAATCTCTCAGCGAAATTTATAATATTTTTGAAGATGATCAGGCTTTGCGTGCTTGTGTGAATGACGGAAAAGTTCAGCAGCAAGCATTTGATTTATTACGTAAGAATTATCCGCTACGTCGGGAATGGGCAGCGCACGGAGGCCCTAAAGCATGAGTCATCAACCTTCTACTTTCCAACCAACTTGTTCAATCGCGGCTTTACAGGCACGCGCTACCTTATATCAAAAAATTCGTCAGTTCTTTGCAGAACGTCAGGTGATGGAAGTTGAAACTCCAACTTTGTCACAAGCAGGGGCAACCGACGTGCATTTGGCTTCAATTCCTGTCCAGCGTCGTATTCATGGCAGATCCAGCACACAATATTTGCAAACCTCGCCTGAATTTCCAATGAAACGCCTATTAGCCACTGGCAGTGGGGCAATTTATCAAATCTGTAAAGTCTTTCGAGACGATGAGCATGGGCGTAAACACAACAGTGAATTTACCATGTTGGAATGGTATCGCCCTGCGTTGGATTTAAAGGGCTTGATGCATGAAACGGCTGAATTATTAGAAGTATGTTTGGCACATCGTTTTGGTGAAGTGCGTCCCTATATTTTAAGTTATAAACATGCATTTCAAGATCGTTTAGACATCAATCCTTTGCAGGCGAGTCTGAAACAATTAAAAGATACCGCGCATCGGCTCGGTTTAAATTTAGATTTAGGTGATGACCGTTTGGCCTATATGGATTTATTATTTTCGCATTTTGTAGAGCCAAGTTTGGGTTTCGATGCACCCGTTTTTTTAACGGACTTTCCACCTGAAATGGCATCTTTAGCCAAAGTTAAAACTGATGATGATGGTGAGCAAGTCGCTGCTCGTTTCGAGGTTTATATTGAGGGTTTGGAGTTGGCAAATGCCTATGATGAACTGCTTGATGCTGAGGTTTTAGCAGCACGTTTTGAAGCGGATAATCTTGAACGTACAAAACAGGGCTTGCCTGTGATTCCAACCGATCAATATTTATTGTCTGCTTTACCGCATATGCCTGAATGTTCAGGCATCGCTTTAGGACTCGATCGCTTGTTGATGGTGGCAATGAATCAAGTAAAAATTGATCAAGTCATTGCCTTTCCAGCGGAAATTGCTTAGTTACTGATGTTACGCACTTCAAAATAACGTTTTCTTTTAACTAAGTTAAAAGTTGTTTAGCGGAGTCCTACATCAAAAGCCCTAATTTTAGGATTAGCCTGCGGCTCGCCCTGAGTGGCACTGCCGCGCAAGTGTTTTGGCAAAATGAGAAGCGCTGCTTCGCAAGGAAACCATCTTGCAGAACGTTGTTCTTCATCCGCAAAACTCGTCCACTATCGAAAATTGATTAATTACATCGCAGAAATATTGCACTTATCTATATCTTACGCCATAACTGGCTCATGCCTTGCGCTGCAAAATAAAGCAGTGCTTTATTTATTGCTCAAGTTGCGAATGACGTTATTGTGTATCAATTACCGTCAAGGTTAAAAATATGTTTTTAACGTGACTGCGTAACATCAGTTAGTTCTACCAATCAGTTATCGGGTTTAAAAAGGCAACTTGGTTAATTGAGTGAGGAAGTGCGGCAACACCGCTGGTTCTAAAATAATGGTCATCACCACACCATAAGCCGCACCCCATAGGTGAGCGCTGTGGTTAATATTGCTATTGCCACGTTTTCCAGACCAAACGCTATATCCAACATACAAGATGGCAAAAATAATGGCAGGTACAGGAATGAAGAAAACAAAAATTAAATCCCATGGCTTAAATAAAATATAGGCAAATAGGACTGCTGAAACCGCGCCAGATGCGCCTAAACTTGCCCAACGCGCATCATTTCTATGTTTAAAATAACTCGGTAAAATCGCAAAAACCAATCCACCTAAATAAAATAAAACGAAGCCCATATCATAAAAAAATTGACGATAAAAACTTTCGATAATATTGCCAAAGAAGAATAGGGTGATCATGTTAAAGAGTAAATGTGGCCCATCTGCATGTACAAAACCGTGCGTGATAAAACGGTCATATTGCCCACGTTGCATGGCTGGTGTCCAAAAAATCAGTCTATCCATGACTTTCTGATTTGATAAAGCGACCAGTGAAATCACCACAGTGATTAAAATAAGCGTAATCGTATGATTAAAAGGTAAATGCAGCATATAAAGTCTTATTGATTAGTGTTTAAGCAATAATGACAGTTAAAGCTAAAGAAACAAGCAACTTACATAGAATTCCTACAAAATTGGTTGAATTTTTATAAATACCCACCATCTTCGGGTAATATACGACATCAGCTTGAGGATTATTGTTATGTCGACTGAGAACACCAACACTAACGTTGCAGATGAAATTCCTAACCTTTTGATTACGCCCGCTGCACAAGAGTATTTGAGTGACTTACTCAACAAACAAAATACTCCGGGTATTGGCGTTCGTGTTTTTGTAGAGCATGCTGGTACGCCACGTGCAGAATGTTGTATGGCGTATAGTGCACCTGAAGAGGTCGCACCAACAGACTACAAACAGGATTATCCAGATTTCCCTGCTTATGTCGACGCACCGTCGATTCCTTATTTATTAGATGCCGTGATTGACTACAATAAAGACCGTTTTGGTGGTCAATTAACGTTCCGCGCACCGAACTCAAAAGTGCCGCGAGTTGGCCCAAATGCGTCGATTGAAGAACGCATTACGTATATTCTCCAATCTGAAATTAATCCAGGTTTGGAAGGGCATGGCGGAAATTGTAGTCTTGTCGAAGTAAAAGATGACCCTGAGCAGGGTTTAACTGCCGTGTTGAAGTTTGGTGGTGGCTGTCAGGGCTGTTCTGCAATTGATATCACGCTCAAACAAGGTGTTGAAACCACATTGCAGCAGCACATTCCTGAGTTAAAGCGTGTCGTTGACGAAACGGATCATACGCAAGCTGAAGGCGCTTACTTCAAGTAAATGATTGATTAATGATTTGGGAATCTTCGGATTCCTAAATCACTTTTAAAGAAATTGAAGGCTCTAAATTTTATAATAAAAACAAGTATGTAGCTTTTTTGTACCAATTCATAATAACTAAAGTAAATGACAAAATCGACATGACATTAAGGTAATTAATTGATTTATGTTAGTTATTTATGTGTTGAGATTTTTCTTACAACTTGAAGGTCGACAAAACCGATAAAGTCATCAAAACTTCACGAAATTGATTTGAAGCAGCTTATAAATTTTCGCTTTCGTATAGATCATATTTTTAATGATTACAGTTTAAACACTTGAATTTTTTTGACGAGTACTGACAGTGCGAAGGCTTTATCTAATTTTTTATTTTGTAAAATGAGGAAGTTAAAATGGATATTGTAGATATTAAAATAAAGGATCAATTCAATAATATACGTGAAGGTAAAGCATTTATTAAACGGCTATTTGCTCAACAACCGCATTTGCAACTATGTCAAAAAGTTGAGCATATTGTGGTCGATGACGAAATACTCATGCCAAGCACTGAGCTGTTATTTGCAAGTCCAAACACATCACATATCTATCGGATCATCGAAGACTAAAGATTGATTTAGACTTTAGCTTAGGAAATTTACCTCTAAGGATGCAATAGTTGCGTGACTTTTTCTGAATAATAGAATTTCTCTAAGTAGATGCGGGCTCGTTGTTTTAAGTAGCCAGTTTCAATCACTTTTTGCAAAATAGGCACAAGTAATTGACTCAGCTCATTTTCAATTAAATTCGCATCAATATTCAGGTCACGCAGTAATTGTTCAAAAGTACGCGCTTGATTGCGTTCATACCAAGCCAAAACTCCATCATGCACTTGTTGTTTTAAATAGGTTGTTTGGCGAATATGATCCCAAATGTCGTGTCCTAAATTGACCGTTTTAGGTAGGTCTTGGATTTCAACATATTGGCGTAAGACCGAAACGGGCATGAGCTTCACTTTATGCCAAATATTTGCTTGAAAATGATAAAGCTTGTCATCATCAAAATGTTGATTCAACACTCGCTCGCTCATTTGGCTAATCTTGAGCACGTTCTTTTTTAAATAATGGGCAATGGTTTCATTTAAATTTGAATCGGTGACCGATTCCAAAACAGATTTGCCCATTTTCATGAAGTGACCAACACCTGGCACACGTTTCGACACCATTGAATTATCTAAATAATCTTGAATCGAATGCTGAATCAATTGGGTGATCAACGCCGAAAAAGCGGGATTGTTGACCACGGTTTTAATTAATCGTTGGCGATGTTCTGTTTTACTGGCGACGTATTGTGCAATTGAATCAATGGTGTGGACTGAAATGACATCTTCAATCTTTGTTTGATCATTCAGTGGATGTTGCAATGCCAAACTAATATGTTCAGCAATTTGTTCTATTAAAAATGAACTTGCAGGCGTGTTTAAAATCTGTTTTTCGATCAGTTGATCAATCACATCAAATGACCAAATGTGCTGTAAAGGTTGTAAACACAACCAATGATAGAACTGCTTTAATTCCGCTTGCACGGTTTCCGCTTGTGCAAATTCCTGCTCTAAGAAAACAAGATGTGCTTCAATCAGTTGTTCTACCACTGGATGTTTAGACATATAAATCTCAATACACGTATTTTAAATTGGGTCTTAGGAAGTTAAAGCGGATTATTTCTTAAAAGTTTGAGTAAAAC
>JAVXBC010000018.1:0-33794 GCA_036660195.1 Acinetobacter sp. | reverse complement strand
ATTCACTAATTCAACAATTCCACACATGCCGAATGGTTGCCCTTCAATCAAACGTGATGCGCGCCGAGATAAATTAGCAAAAATTTTGAGATAAATTAGTTTAGAACCATTTTCACGCACTGAAAAATAATTTCATTTATTAATGTCCTAACACTGACCAGTACACACCATCAATTCCATCAGAACTGTCTTCTCCCTGTATCGTACCAGTTTTTACTGTGATTTGAGATGTTGTTACGTTTACAACTTGCGCAAAAAGATCTGATAAGTAGCCAGTATTTCTCGCTTTAATTGTTGCAGTTGGATTTATGGCTTGTGTTGGAAAGCTTCTAGGTAAGTTAATTACTGCATATCGCTCGTTTGAATTTACGTTATTGATGACAGTCATATCACTGAGTGCAATATAGCCAAATTGCAAAATGAAGCCGTTTGGCAAGTATGTATGACCATTATTTCCAATGAGACTAGAAGTACCTAAAACAAGTTCACCGCCTAGTTCTAAGTCTTTTTCAATAGTCACATCATCTGTGATCGTACCTCCAGCCTTATCAAATTTTAAATTGAGTTTATTTTCAACCTCAGCTGCTAAGGCTTCAATGTCAGTATAAGTAGCTAATAGATCGTACAATTGATCCTTTTTTAAGTTATTTAAAGCAACACCATTTTTCTCAAGTAAATTGCAAAGCTCTTCTTGAAGATGATTAAGCCAATCGGGTGATATATATGTTGCATCTTGACCAGAGACATCAGCATTGTCGTGAAAGCCAGTTTTACCAACTCCATTCACGTTAGGACGTGCATTTACAGTATCAATTCGTTTCATTAGATCACCTCGATGTCATAGCGTACATACGCTGGTAAATAGTTTTTAATAATGCAATCCATATCAGCTTCAACTGGACTTTGAAGCCGTAATTTGACCTTGTACCGCAACTGATCTGTATTCACTGGTGAATTGCAAGGTGCAGTACATTGCATTGGTTTATATTTCACTAGCTCAACTAGATTCACATTAAAAATAGAAAGCAACTGAGATAAATAAGCAGTATTGAGAACGTTCTTTGTGTTTTGAATCCAGTTCACAATAGCAAGACGTTCTTCAACTGTTTGAGTGACATTGGTCTGACATTTCAGTGGCAAACCATATTCTTTTTCATATTCTTCCAGCAGCTCAACTGGAATAGATTCAAGAACATTTAAAAGGCGTTTTGCATCAAGATCGCATTGAGCTAATGCTTTAGCGTGTCCATAAATGTCGTTTGCAATATTGCTATTTGGTGCACGATCATAACCACCTACGGGCAGCAGCTGACGCAAGACCATTTCATACAGTTTTGTTGTTTCTTCTAGTGT
Organism: Acinetobacter sp.; assembly: GCA_036660195.1. Lineage (GTDB taxonomy): Bacteria > Pseudomonadota > Gammaproteobacteria > Pseudomonadales > Moraxellaceae > Acinetobacter. The sequence continues at coordinate 32,441 of JAVXBC010000018.1, read as the reverse complement.
CATCATGCTGCACTCACATTTAAGACACCAAGTCGAAGCCAATTTGTATTAAATGGATCGACAGTCGGAATGATATTTGATGATGGTTCAAGTTGAAGATCAGTTACGCCTTCAACTGCAACAATGCGAGCAGTTAAAATAGCTGGTTGATATGGCTCGACTGGATCAATCTCAGCAAAGTAATCACGGATGACTTTTCTCACGCTATCTAAATCAACTGTGCCTGAGACAACAGCACTTACAGATACAAGTTGCTCCGTAGGTGAATAAATACGGCAATCAGCCCAGAAGCCTCCAAATGAATCAAGTACCAATTGTGCAGCATCAATTAATGCTTGGCTTGGTAATGTTGGCGGATTACCTTTTGCTGTAATTGCTACATCTAATGAGCCTAAACCACGTCGCTTTGGATAAGGATAAATGTCATGCACATTCGCAACAGTTTTTAAAACAGAAATTAAATCTTCAGAGCGATCACGCGACAAACCAAGCTGCTTTGCTTCTAGTAGTCGTGCACGCCAGTCTTCTAATTCTTCCTGATCAGTACCGCCACCAATCGAAACCTCAGTTGCAGTTCCACTCAAACCAGCTGCTGGACTAACCCATAGCAATGTACCTGTAAAGTTCCAACTCGCCCCAACACGATCCGCAACAACATCTATAGAAGTTGCTGTGTTTGCTAATAGTTCGGTGTCACTTACAACAGACCAGTAATGTGACTTACCATCGGTCAACTTTGTACCAGCAGCAATAGTTAAAGCAATATTTGACGTTGCTAAAACTGTACCTGAAGCTTGAGTACCACCCAAACGTGGACGACCAAGCTCATCAGCATGAATATAAAGAAATGGCTCATCTGCTGTTGAGATAAATAACTGTTTCTGTATATAGACTTGATGATGATATAAGCCTTCAACAATTGAGGCTGTGCCGTCCGCACGAATACCAGCATCGCTGTCATCAGAAATAGTTAATCCTGTTAGATTTCGAATTTCTTGAGTAATCAGATTGCGAATCTGAGCAAATGTTTTAACTGGATAAGCCATATCAACCACCAACCGACACAAAATAAGGAATCGTTTGCTTTTCACCAGTCAAGCGAGTGATCTCAATCTTTAAATCAACACGGCTTCTCACAGTTTGAGCTGCTGATACAACAAGACTTTGCAAACGATTCGGAACTAAATCCATCAAAGCTTCTTCAGCATATTGTTTTACTGTTTGAATCATGCGAGGAACATCTTTTGAACGTTTCAATGTATAAAATCGACTACCAAGATTAGGATCAGCCCAATAGCGTCCACGATGGATATTAAGCCGCTGGCAAACGACCTGAACAACATCATCATTGAATGCAGCATCTAAACTTGTAAGAACGTAGTCTTTTGTTTCTAAATTAATAGTTCCCATGAATTACTCCATTCGTGGTGCAGCTGGTGGACTATTGCCATGCAAATGTTCGTTATAAACATCACGCATGAGTTGCATAGAGCCTGTTTTGTCTAAGACTTCTTTTTCTGATTCGATATTTTCTGAAACTTTTAAACCGCCAATAATCTCAACATCACCAAGCATTTTTATGCCGTCTTTATGTAGCAGTACTTGATGACCAAACTGGTCATAAACACAGGTTTCACCTTCATTTACATTGACGACTACAGCACCACCAGTTGTTGCAACTACAACGGATTTAGCTGTTTTTCCCTGAAGCGGAATCACAACAACTTTTGCACCTTCAGGAATATATGTGCTTAAGCCGACTTGCTGAATAAGTTCAACTTCTTGCAGCGTTTCATCTGTAAAGCCCTTGAGCTGCAATACTTTTGAACCACCGCGAGCAACAATCCCCAAAAATGTTTGTCGGATTTGTGAACCAACTTTGTGAATGCGAGAACTAAGAGATTTCATCATTGCTGCTGATCTCCTTTGTTTTTTTTGCTTTTTTTGCTTTCTTTTTAGTTTTTGCTTGAGGGTCTTTGTAGATCAGCGGCTGTGCCCAGTCGCCTTGACGCTTCAGATTCAGCTTTGTAGTTTTGCCGTTATCGCGTGATAAATAGAAAGTGCGACCTAAAACCGCCCATTTTCCTGTCGCACGGCTGAGAGCATTGGTTTCAACAGGGACATAAAAACCAGCACGCCAGAGCTTGCCATCAATCACCCAATCATCAACTGTAGCGGTCAGACCATAAGCTGCTAGATTGTTGTCTTTAATGATTTTATCGAGTGCTGCGTCTGCTTCAGCTTTGGTCTCAACATCACCAAGCGTCACGATCTTTAAACGATTAAAACTGTATTGAGTCTGTGCCATTGCTTCAGACAAAATTGATTGCGCTTCACCATCCTGACTCATTACTTTGATTTGACTGAAGACACCAGAAACGTCATTTGTATATTGCAAATCAAGCACGTTGTTTGAATTATCAAGCGGTTTTATCAAACGCAATGACTCTTGCACTTGGTAGGGATTAGCAAATGGATCGCCAATGCTTAATGTGCCATCAGGTTCAAGCCAAACATGTTGACCTGTAACCTGAGCTGCTTTTGCAATCGCATCCCATAATGACTCACTTGGTTCGACAGAGACTTTATTCTTTAGCCAACTATTATTCTGAATACGCACATCATGAATGACTGAAGAGAGATCACCTGACCTAATATAGCGGTTCAATAACTCTTCCAAAGTTACCTGACGACCACTAAAAATAGGCACTGAGCAATCGATCAGCTGACCAGCCAAATCTCGACCTGAAATCTTTAAACCATAACCATCACGGCTGACAGCTTCTTCTATGTTGTCTGCGATTGAAGTCAAAATTACTTCATCGTTATAGAACAACTGAATTTTTGCAGCACCTTGAACGCTATCAGGTAAGGGCTGACTATCTGGACGAAATAAAGTTAAATTCCAGTTGTCTGCTGGCGTGTCGATCTGACTATCAGCAGTGACATTATCCCATCCACTGATCTCAACATCACCAATGATGAGGCGGATTTGATTGCCTGAATTATCTTGCATAGACTGTCAACTCCATGCCGATTTGCAAAATTGCTGGATTAAATAAATCAGGATTTAGACGACGGATTTCATCTGCACGATCCATGTCGCCATAAAGCGAATGAGCAAGCCAATGCAAGGTGCATGGCACTAAAATTTTTGTGGTTGTAATCGGTGGACGTACTTCAATCAACTCTTGAATCTGTACATGAATCTGATCAGAAACATTTTTAAAGACTTGGACTTGAGCAACAGATTCAAAGTGCAAATCTGTAGCAGCTTGTTCACGCTCGGTTTTAATCGTTTGTTGAATTTGCTGACGAATTTGCTGACGAATGATCGCAAGATCAACTGGTGTAAAGCTGACTTGTTTTTTATCAGCCATCTCTTTGCGAACTGAAGAAACGATTTTTTGAGTAGCTGCAACTGTGCTTGCTACTTGTGTTGCTCGCCATGTTTGCTTCAGCTCTGGTAGATCATCATCTTGAAAAAGCTTTTCAAAACGCTTCACACGTTTGAACAGGTCACGCCATTTGGCAATCGCTGAAATATTGGTGTCAAAAGTGGCTAACTTTGTGACTTCATCAACAAGTCCAACAATGCTTTCAGCAGGCGATAAAACAGATTCAATCGTACTTTTTGCAAGACCCAAATATTGGCGTGCTGTTGTAACTGCTTTGGTGATGTTATTGACGACAGTAAAAAATTTATTCGGATCAGTCTTTTCTAATTGATTAAGTGATGTATCGAGCGCAGCCGCTGGTGTCTCTGTGATTGCCGCAACATCGACAGATGCAGGCATAACAACAGGAATAAATAAAGGACGTGCTTTATCTTCAGCTTGAGTAAACTCAATTGAAATTTTACATGCATCTACTTCTTCAGCGATATGTCCAATGCTGTAATTAGCAACATTAACATTCATCACACCATAGATCGGATGGATCAGTTCACCTGAACCTGTAGCAAGTAATGCTGCTTCCAGTGCATCTAACCAAATTTTATAGTCGTCGCCTGTATAAATCGCTTCAATGCTGATTTTACGTGGATCATTACCCATATCTTCAACTGAAGCTTTATTAGAATAAGGCGCTTGTTTGATTGCTAGGCTTTTTGATACTGCATCATTTGTTGATGTACATTCAAATAGTACACCACGAAAACTCGCATCTTGAAGATCGTCCTTCCAGCCCATAACAATAAACCTCACTTTAGTGAGGTTTATTGTGCGAAAAACTAAACTTTTATATTAGGCGGAAAGGCTTCCATTTAATTTTGACCATAGGTCAGCAAGCTAACTCCATGCCGTTTTTCTTCAGATCGTGCATGTTGTGAAATCTGATCCATCAATGAGCCGCCACCAAGATTGATGACAGGCTTATTTTGTTGAGTGACATTAATCAAAGTACTTAACTTATTACTTAAATCTTTACTTATTTGATTTTGCTGCTGTTGTTCAGAAATCATTTGCTCATACTTTGCATTTGCTTCAAGTGTTGCCTGAGCTTCATCATTACCAAATAATGCAAGAGTTTGAGTTATTTTTTCACCAAGCCAATTATCAGCAGCTTGACCTGTTTCAGTTTGCATATACAAATTACGTGTTGCTGTACCAATTCCATAACCGACTAAACCTGCAATGACTACCTGACCAGCTGTGGCTAAAGCACCACCACCTGCGGCGGCAGCTGCACCACCAGCACCTGCGGCGGCTGTACCTGCACCACCACCTAAAAAACTACCAATTGCAGCACCAGCACCAGCGACTGCAAGTGCTTTAAGTGCCAATTCAGCAGTTCCCATTGCTTTCGTTAATTCGGGGTATTGATCTGTCAGCTCTGAGACTTTCGTTCCCATTTTGCCTAGTTGCTGCACAGTAGATTGTAAAGTTTGAAACTCACCATCTTTACGAACCACATCAACGGCATTCAAACCGAATGAAGCCAGTTCCTTTTGGTTGTATTGATACTTTAAATCTCGCGTTTGAACGCCTTCAGTCATGGCAATTTTGGTCATTTTTTCCCAATCATCACCATAGCGATTTGCAGCGACCAAAGCCATCAATGACTGCATATCTGGCAATATTGCAGCTAAACCCGATTGTTCAAAAATTCCTTGTTGGGTTTTGAGAATATTGAGCTTATCTTTATCATCGCCAGCGGATTTAATTTTAGCGACTAGTGATTTTGCGTTTTGATCTTTCGCTAAAATTGAATCAACAACTCGATTTAATACATCAAAATCAGTTCTACCAGCATCTTTACCTTTTGCATAAAGTTTTGGCAAATTAATTTTATAGTCTTTCATCAAACGTTTATTGGTATCGTCTGAATACATCTTTGCAAGTAAGTTTTTAACATTATTGGCTGCTTCATCAGCATTACCAGCTGTATTCATTGCGACTTCATTCAGCGCAACCAACTGAGCAAATTGACGTTCACCATTTACTTTATCGGCAGGCAAAGCACCCAGTTGGGCAGGCAACTGTTTTGCCAAATCCTTTGCTGACATCGCACCAAGATCATCAGCTTTAATCACCATTGCCTGTGCTTTGGACTCATCCAAACCACGTTTTTTTACTACTACGCCAACATTGGCAAAATCTAAAATATCACCACCTGATGCCAATGCAGACTTTGCTGCTTCAAAATGTGCACTGGTCAAATTGGCTTTCATTTTTGCAAGATTATCATCGTAATAAGCACCACTAGAAAAGAGTGCATCCATTGCTAAAAAAGATTGATCACGATTGACACCGCCTTTTTTAGCGTTATCAACAATAGCCTTATTCATCTCTACTTTTGCTGGCTTCCAATCTTGTGGATTACTCGATAGTTTTTGAACTAAATAGTGTAAATCACGATCATAATTGACAGTCCGTTGAATCGGCTCTTGCAAGACCGATGCAGCACCAATTACAGCTCCACCGACCGCGGCTGCTTTTGCCCCCCAACCACCATTCGAACCTGCTGCGGCAGCATTGTTACGTTGGGCTTGTCCTGCTTGTTGTAGATTTTGTCGTAGTCGCTCTGAAGCTGCGACTTGCTGTCTTAATGTATTGAGCTGTAGTTGATAATCATGTCGTTGCTGTCTAAGTTGCTGAGAAATGAGACTGGTTTGACGTTGCTGTTGTTGCAACATTTGTGTCAGCAAACGATTTGATTGCACCATGCTTTGATTCGTTCGCAACTGTTGCTGACTGTATCGTCCAGCTTGCTGTACTGATGAATTAACCTGATGCTGGATTCGTAAAATCTGATTAGCACCTTGCGTCTGTCGCTGTTGTGCCTGTTGTTGTTGCAAGTTCAGCCGCTGCATTTGTTGCTGAGCGTCTTGCCCCACAATTTGTAATCGCAATTGAACTGTATTTGCTGTCATTTGCACACTCGCTTAGTTGCAACATAAGATTTTGTATTTGTTGCATGGGGTTTTGCTGCATGAGTATTACTTTGCCGCTCATGCTCAAGTTTAGATTTTACTCTCAGTAATAAATCTGATTTTTCAGCCAAAAATGCCAACGCATAATGCATTGGCATTTTTTCAGCATCTTTCAAGTCAATGCCAGCTTGATGCAAAAGAGCAATTAACTGGACTGGCTCTCTAAACTCTCGGCGTTGAGCTTTAGTTGCAGCTGATAATCTAATTCTTCTAGCTTTTTAAAGTTTGTAGATGAAGTATCACGCAACATTTCATACGTCATGGTGTGCTTATTACCGTTGTCATCAACCAGTTGAGTTTTTGCCGCCAACTCATGCACTGCCCAAAATTCACCATCTTTCGCACGTTGCCGAATTGCAAACATTTCACCTGTAGTCAAATCACTTAATTCAATACTTTTACACTGAACCGCTTTATCTTTAACTAAAACAGTCATAGCAACAGCTAAAGAACCAATAACACTTAATTTCATTTTCTCACCAAAAAATTAGAAAGTTTCTTTTAGACAATCCATTGCGAACAAAACCAAATCACGCACGGTTTCACCATTTACATCATAAGAATCGCTTGATTCTTGTACTTCGCAATCAATATAGGTTTCACGAAAACCACCATCAGGTGACTCAATTGAAATACGTGCATCTTCAATACCGTCCCAGTCAACAGTATCTTTGCTGTTTGGAATTACAACAGAGCAAGTTATGTCATATAACGTGACACCTTTAGCTTTATATTTCGCTTTCATCTTGCGATTCATCGTCACAATACGTTTTTTGCCTGTTGTTTTTTTTACGTTGAACTTTGAACAATCATAGTCTTGACCATCAACGCTCATTACAATTGAACCGACTGCTTCTTCAGCCATTTTGAGAGACCTCATAAAATCATGAGGCTATTGTGATAAAAATGATTTTTTATTATTAGGCGGAAAGACTTCCATAAAAAATTAAAGACTGCATAAGCAGCCTTTAATTTAATCTAAAGAGGATTAATAAATATCCAAAGTACCAGCAATCACATGCATTCCGCGTACCCAATCCGCAGGGATTTTCGCATTAGCACGGTAGCGATCTGTTGCATCTTCAGTAACGGTTAATTCATCTGCACGTGCACGTACATTTTGCAGAATCTCTGCATCATCAAGCTGAATTAAACGTTTCAGTATGATAGAACGTACATTGCGACGTTTTGCTGCTGTATTTTTGCGACGACGTTCTTTTGCCAAGTCAGTACGAAGTACTTTACGTGTGTAGTCAACGACGAGAGCACCATTGATGTCTAACATTAAATCATCATCAGCACCCGAATCAGGATTAATACGATAAGTTGAAACAGCTCGAACGATTTCTGGCAGACCATCAACTCCTGTATCGATCATGCAAACACCACGATTTAATGCTTGCTCAATACGATCGAACTTAAGCTTGTATTGATCAGCGACAGCTGTGATACCACCAAGGTTCACACCATCAAACGGCAAAGCTGGATCATTTGAATCTGCTAATGCAGCAGCCATTGCTCCAGCTAACTCAGCTTCTTGACCGATTGCACCATGATAACAAACGCACAAAACGCGATATGAAGTCTTCACTGGAGTTTGTTCAGCAAAAGTTTCAGCTGCTTCAATATCAGAAAATGGAATAACGATAATTGCTGGCTTGTGATTGATTGCATCACTAACAGAATTTAAGTGAGCAATCCAAGCCAGTGTCTCTGCACCTGAAGCTGGAGGAGCGGATAAAGCAATTATGGTATGCCCAAGCGGAGCAATTGTTTCTTGAATCATTTTTCAACTCACTATTTTATTGTACTAAACAAAAATGAACTGACGAGAAATAAACTGCGTAATCTTCATCTGTCCATGTATCATCAAAATCACGAGCATACACATGATTTGATGCTAACCGCGGATCTATCACATTGTCATGCTCATTGAACAACACATAAGACTGATTGCTCTGCTCAATCTCATTTATTTCTCGTATTTCATTGACGTATAGACCAATTTCAGAACTACAACGCATTTTTACTCTTGCTGTTGTAACACTATCCGCTAATCCAATTGTAAGAGATGCACCAACGCTGTCTGGTGAATGCTGCACAATTAATTCAGGGGGAAATGTATATATATCAATCCAGTTTCCATCGTTAATAGAAACTTCAATAGTTCTTGTATTTAAGTCAGTTGTCGCAACAAATGAAGCAGTTGCGCCAGTACAGCTTATATTTCTGCTAGTGACTTTCCCAAGCCTTGCACATCCATAAAACGATTAGTTGCGATTGCAGCTGCAACCATACGACCAGCAACACTGTTTTCACCGAAAGTAGCATCAGCTTTCGCTTTACTGTCGAGGTTGACTGGCATAGCTGTACTTGCTGGCTGATTGTCATCAGTAACAAATAAGATTTTGTGCTTATTTTGCGGCAAACCAGAACGCTGAGTGTTCGTATTTACTTCAAAATATTGACCAGGCGTCTTGATGAGTGGAATAGGCATTTTCAACTCCTTTTATGAAGATTGAGTTGTTAATTCAGTCGAGAAAACTGTGTTCACATTTGCAAAATGCGCACTTAACCAAACACGGTTTAAGTCAGCTTCTGCAATCGTAACAGTACGTTCTTTCAACAAATTATTGCTTAAATCAGAAATGCTTAAAACAACAGTATCAATCGCTGTGCGCTCAATTCGTGCTGTGTAAGTTGTGTTGTCTTGCAAATCGACTTTATGTTCATCTGACCAGTCTCTGACGGCAATTAAGCGAGCTGCTAAGTTGTTTTGAAGAATAACTGCACTAAAGTCGCTATAAGAACCCGACTTAACACCGTCATCCACTGCAAAAGCTAAATATGTAATGTCAGCAGATGCAAACTTAAAACCAACTGTTGCAGACTCACCAATTGCTAGTGACTTTTTGACAAACAAGCCATTGAACGTGCTACCAGTGCCTTCTTCTTCAAAAATTCCACCAGTGTAAGTTAAGACACCATTTGTGAGGGTTGCATTCGTTAATTCCCAACCATTGATGTTAGGGGTTTCAGGTTCAGGCAATGTAATTGTGCCACCTAGGTCTTCCACCGCTTTCATCAAAGCATTTAATTTAGCAATATCTTGACCAGTGGCTTGATCTCGCCCAGTAATACGAACTGTCATATCTAAATTAACCTCAGTACTAATTTCAAAATTCATTTCTATCTCACGGTTTCAATTCGACTAGATCAGATGCATGTACAACATCTTGATCAGGGTCAAAGTAATAATCGGCATTAACACGTAATAAATCTTCTTCAGTCGCTTCTTCTTCACGCACGCGATCTGACGCTTCAATAACGTATTGGGTATGAAATTCTTGCGATAAAACGTTGATGGATTGGTTACGAGTTTTTGTATTAAAAATGGTTTTAGTGCGCCCGAGCGTAAGTGGTGCAAGACCTTTTACATCAACAGATGACAAATCATTGCCGATCAAAAGTTTTTGTACATGCTTGAGCATCAAGAAAGTACCAATATCACGACCAGCACCATGACGTTGGGCTTCTTCATTTCGCATAGAGCGAGCACCAACAAGAACAACAAAAGTCACTGGATACTCTGTCGTGTTATGACCAGTTTTTTTTGGCGTACCAGAACCTTGGAATGTGACCCAAATGGCTGGAAATGTATCAACCCAAGCCAAAGTATCATCATCAAACTCGCCACCATAGGTTTTGATTTGACGTATCCATGTCCAGATTCCTTGCTGAACCTGTCGAGCTAAGACATCTTTAATGCCTTGCTCAACAATAGAAAGATCAAGATCAACTACCATTTATTGCCTCCAAAATCTCTACGCCCAACAACTAGAATTACATTATTAGATGAAGACTCTGTTGGCTTAGATTCGCCAGCTGGTGCGCCACCTAAACCCATTTCACCCTTAGATATGGATTTAAGCTTTTTACAAGCATCGTCATAGCGAATCTTGATTGGATCATTTTCAGTAATAGTTTGAGTGCAAGCATGATAACGAGCCATGTGACAAGCAATATTAACCAAAAATGGCGGAGTGACTTGCAACGGCAGCTGATAGCGACCTTGCAACCAACCATCAATTTCACTGTTTGCTTCTTCAATTGCTGCATTCAGTTTGTCGTAGTTAATTACATCTTGATAAGGTGCTTCATTATCGGTGAGCTGGATAATTTCACGCTCACCGAACTTTCCGATCATCGCAACTGCCGTTACATACATGACTTATGCTCCAGTTGAACCAACAGCCATTTGCCACAAGCCATATCCAGCAGCACCACGAGCTTCCGCACCGTATTTAAACTTTTTACGCATAAATACTGAGTCACTAGAAGTATCGGTTTGCTGTACAAACACAGGCTTCTTACGAGGTTGGAAAATAATTGCTTTTACTGGTTTGGTCGAATCATGCAAATGCCATTCGGTATCGGTTTTTAACCAAGCTACAACTAGAACTTTTGCAGTTCCTTTGTATGGATTAGGCTTACCATCTTCTAATTGAGCATTCGTCATTAATGCATTTGCAATGTCTTCCAAAGCTGGAGGTACAATCAGCAAACTCGGTTTTAAGTTGAGTGGGCGACCTTCCTCATCCTTGACACTACGCAACATAGTACGTGCAGCACCATAACTCGCTTTTGCAGCTGCCAATGAATCAATGCTTAATGGCACATTGAGGCGATTCGAGACCAGCTTTTTATTTTTACCTTCACCAACTTCATGATTCGTCGCGTAAAACGTCTTACCGTCATAACACTGCTCACTAAAACCATTGGTTAATGTATTAAAGACAAGCTCATCAGCCCATTGCTTTGAAGACTCACCAGCCATTTCAGTTTGTGGCTTGTAGATACCCAAATTGTCATCTTCAATATCATTACGATCAATTTCAACAGTCGCTTCAAAATCATCATTAATGATGGTGTAAGCATGTGCTGATAATTGTTTTACGACCTTATCACCAACCCATTTACGCAATTTCGGAAATTTATCAATCCATGCATATGTATTAGATGCACCACTACTTGGCACTTGCATTGCGACTTGATCCCACTGGCTTTCAGCTGCTTCAAATGCAGCATCAAAGACCTTTTTAAGACTGGTTGCTAATGCATTTACTACACGTTGAGCAGTTTGTTCATTAAAAATCATTGGTTAAATCTCCACCCAAACGCAATCTTCAAATTGCGTATCAAAACCCATAAAACGACCAGCCAAAGACCGTGTACCAACTCCATCCGTTTTTGCAATTGTTTGGTTATCTTGGATATAAACCTGAACACCAAAATTCGCTTGAGCGACTGGATCAGTCGATGAATTACGTACTAAGAATTGCTTATTACGTCGCACTAAGCCCCATACATCACCATTTGCACCTGTGTTCTCTGTACTACCATCCCAAACACCCAAACAAATCTGATTTTCACCACCAACATCATCTGAAGCGATACCATGCCCAGTACTATCAATGACTGCAAAAGTGCCTTGTAAAACAAGTGCTGTTGCCAATAATGGAATTGGGATCAACTCTCCATCCCGAACTTCAGTAATAATTGCAATTTCAGTTTTAGCCATGAATGATTCTCCTTAAAGCCCTAATTGCGCATCAATTGAGATAGCAATGTCATCGGACTGGCTTTGCTGTTGCTGATGTTCACCAGCAAGATTTGCTGTGGTCGTTTGACGTTGAGACAATGCTGCAATTTTGGGGATACCCTCCAAATGCGCCTTAAAACCAACAAGATCACGAATAGCAAAGTCATTTGCCCATGCAATTGCTGCTTTACCAGTTAAACGCCCATCACTGCACGCCGCTGTAATCAATGCTTTGATTTCTTTTTCATGACCGTTGGTTGCAACAGAAGCTGCTTGTGCCTTAGCTTCGTTGTACATTGCGATTGGAACGTACTTTGATGGATCGGGGGTAGATTGGCTATTAACTGCTAGCTTGAGTTGCTCGATTGCATCAATCGCATCAAAAAGGTTCTGACTATTAGCAGCAAGTGCAACACCTGTTTTTTCTTTAATTTGCTGCTGAAGCTTGCCAAGTTCTGCCAATATTTCTTCCGCAGTAGCGGATAACGGCAGATTTAGCATCCAGCGCAATTGTTCTAATAACTCATCCATTTTGGAATCCTGTGGTAAATTTTGGGCAAAAAACTCCTGAGCTGCCGCAGCAAGTTTTGCTTCAGGCAACTGATCTAATGCAGGGGTATTTGTTAGGGCGACATTAATCAGAGTAGTGATTGCACCAGTGCTGTCATATAAAAACACTGGTGAGATATATTTGTATTCTTTGGCTTCAATGTGGTCTTTGGCTTTTTGTAGCCATTCAAAATTAGTACTACATAACCCAACTCCTTCAATGTAGGTGAAACCAGCAGACTTTAACCATCCCGCAGCTGGCGCTGGATCACCAGTTTGTTTGGACTTCAAAGTGGCATGCTCATAGTCAATGACTGTATCTATCTTGCGCTGGTTTAAAGCAGCAACAATTTGTCGACCGCGTTCTGGAGTCAAAATCCAGTGCGGCGCATCGTAAGGGCGACCATCAATTTCACTGCGAAAGACACCTTCAGGAATCAATACAAAGTGATCTGATAATGCGGATAAGTCGAATGAGCACGAAGCTGCGAGTAATGTCTTTTTCATGCTGACAGCATCGCACTGTCAGTTTTTTATTATTAGGCGGAAAGACTTCCGTTTATTTTTTAAGAGCCAAAAATTCTATTCCAGTAATGATTCGCCACAACTTCAATGGCACGTTCAGCTTCAGGTTGTAAAATTCCATTTTCATTGATAGGCAAATAAGGTCGAGCAGGAATTTTTACTTTATGCCCACGCCCAGCCATGCCGCCAAATTGATGAATAGCCGCATAGTTTTTACTTTGACCAGAGCCAGCCATGATTGTTACTGAATGTTGATCATGTTCACCTTGAATACTAGCTTTTAAGCCAGCAGGCGAACGCTGTAAAATCCCTTGCGGCGTGATGCCTTGCTTGCGATACATTTCAATTGTAACTGCTGATAATCCAGCCCAAGCAGGACGCCCATTACTATGGAAGTTCTGTAAGGTCTGACTGACCAGCACTCGTTCAATATCAGCGGCAAGTGGCTCTGGGTTTTCTAATGCGTTTGCAACTCGATTCAGTCGCTCTCGCAAATTATGATCATTCAGCAAAATAGGCATGATTGTACCTGTATAAAAAAAAGACTATACTCATGAGCAAGCGGCAGTCGTCGTAAAGGCTTACGACTCCTTTGATACACTTGTGTGTCACTGATGAGAGCTAGCACAAGTGCCTCTTGTGTGACTGCCACTAATCTTTGATCTCCATAAATTTCCCATCATCAATAATTTTCTGCAATTTCTTCTCATCTCCATAACGGAATGACTGCAAGTAAATTTCTTTGCCATCTCTTGTGACCTTAATTACTGCGACATAAACCTTGTTATTTCTGCGGAAAAAAGTGTAATGGTATGGACGATCATCAGTAACAATGGTCGGCATTTCTAAAGTAGGCTGCACCAACGCATATTCATCAACACCAATATCTTGACCTTGACGATTAATGATTTGCTTCAGCAATGTATCATCAGACAGTAAAACTGTCGTGGTTGATGCTCCGATCTGCGCAGCAAACCTCTCATTGATGACCGCAATCGGGAATTTTGTCCCTGCCACAACCAAGGGTGTAAGGCGCTCACGAATCTTGGCTTTTTCTTCAGAACGCTTCCAATTCACACCTTCAGCATCAAGTCGTTGCAATTCCTTAGCAACCGTATTTTCTAAATGCGTATAGGTCTCTTCAAAAGTCCTGGTGTTATTAAGAAGCTGATTAACAAATTGCTGTGACTGTTTAGCTGGATATTTATCAAGATCAGGAAAAACTAACTGATTCGGGCGACCAACCCAACCAGCATCTGTAGAAAATGATGGACGATCAGGGAAATCAAGTTTTGCTATTTTAGCGATCCCACCATTGGATACATCAACATCGTAAACCTGAAGATACGAACCACTGTCATAAACTTTAATTTTTTGACCATCAACTTCGCCATCCATTAACTCAATAATGGTGCAACGACAGTTATAGCCATTTTTTGGCGCAATGAATTGCCATGCTGGATCAGACTTGCGCATGACCACACCATGCAATGCGCGATGCCTTGGACGTGTTTTATTGTCCAATATTGCACTGTACATGACATAAGGAAACAACGGATTGTCATCCCAAATCACGGCTTGCCGACCAGCTTCATAAGCTTGTGCCATATTGGTCTGGTAAATAGTCTTTAAACGATATGCGCTACCAAGCTGCACTTCGCGTGTACCAGCTTCAGTTTGAATTTCCTTTTTGCCCCACCAGCCCTTGGCACGCATTTTTTCTTCAGCCGTGGCAGACCATTCTTTTAGGTTCAGTCCATTCTTTTGTGCATCAGTCAATGAATTACGAATATCTGCAAGTAAGTCCATATACGTCATGTGTGCAATCACGAATGACTTGTTATGTGCATTTCCTTGAACACGCCACCAGTCCTCAGATGGCATCAATTCTTTTTGCTGAAGATACTCAACTGCACGAGTAGGCGGCTGAAAAAACAAAGCCTGTAATGTTGGCTTATCCACGTTTGCGCCCCTCAGTCACAGCTAAACGCCCCAAAGCATCACTGGCAAAAATCAATTGCTCCAAATCTTGCTGAAGACTCGCAATATCTTGCTCAGGATAAATTTCAGAAAGCATTGCAAGCGCGCCATCAATATCTTTTTCCTGACTGATTTTTTGAATAAGTTTTGACACCAAGCTTTCAGCCTGTTGTTGCATTCGCTCATTACTTAGATGTTGCTGGCACTGTTCTTCAAACATGGTTTGAAACTGAAGTGCAGAAGCTTCAGCTGGGTGTATGGAGTCGGGTTGTTGGTTTAGGGCGGCAATAGAATGATATTGGCTTGCAGCTGCTTGCATGACTTTAGGTTGCACCATTTCAAGTACAGGTTCTTTATCGTCAGCTGGCTCAGGAATACCAAGCTTTTCATGTGCCCAACCTCTTGGAATTTTGAAGCCAATCTCTACAAGTTTAGGCAGTGCCTCACTAAAGACTTCCATATCTTCAGTATCAGTTGTATCAAAGTAAAAAGATGGGTATCGATCAGGGGCAATCTCTGGATAATTTAATTGCATTAAATACTTAATCAAACAATCATTGATTGAACGAGCAAGCTGTTTTGCATCTGACTTTTTAATTGCCTCAAAACCAACTTCATGAGTTTGGCTTTGCGCATTTGTTGAAGTCTTCCCATCTGCTTGGGAAAGTAATGTGCCGCCAACAATGACTTTAGACTGTGTCTGTTCACACCACTTAATCAAATCAAAATGGTTTTTAGTATCACCGTCAGTGGCTTGTTCAAAATCAATTGCCATGCCATTGGGAATAATGCCACCAGCATTCCGACCGATACTCATCACCGCACGAAGCAATGTCATTTTTTCTTTTTCTGTCGCACCGCTTGGATATTTTCCGATTTTACTTGGTAAACCATAGGTCTCTAAAAATTCCATGACATCCCGAATGCCATAGTTTTTAAATAGAAATGACCAACTCAGAACACGATGCAGACCAGATCGAGCGATATAACCAGATTTCGCCTTGTGTCGATGGATAAACCAGCCAAAATCCAAAAAGTCAGTGCCTGTCATTGATCCATCATTAAGTCGCAACTCATTTGGCTGATTGTGTGGAGTCATAAAATGACGTGGATTGATATGCTCAAAACTTTTCGGCAACCACAAATTACCTAATTGATGCCATTCGATCTCTTGGCAAGAATAACCATGACCAACACCATCCATTGCATCAAACAACACCATTTCAAAATCTTGAATATCATCAATCCATTCTGTAACCTCACTGGCTATTTTGCGCTCAGTTTCATTGGCATTTTTGGGTGGATTCATTCCCCACGACAAACCGTTAATACCTTTCTTACGCTTATCCATTTCTGAAAAGATATGACCATCACGCTCTTCCATATCGCAAAAAAGATCAGCCTGTGCTTGCAAGTTACCTTGCTCAGCATTGGTCAAAAGTTGGTGCAACCTTTGTGGTGTCAAACCTACAACAGGATGCTCTTGCCACTGATTTGCTAACCATGCGACATCAGCAGTTTGGTTCTGCTCCAGTGCTGTACGATCTTGAGTTTTGGATTGGGATTTTTTCTTAGCCATAGCGCAAACACAATTCAAGGATTTTGCACCATTATTGTTTTTTGACTTATTTAGAATTAGGCGGAAAGACTTCCATTTATTTTTAGAATTTTACTTCGCTCAAAACACGCGATTTTAGCGACTCAAAATCAGATACGGCTCATTCATGCAGAATCATCTTTAAATCGCTAAAAACCGCTTTATAAACATTTATAAATCTATATTTAACCCGTCTGGTATGTGATATAAAAAATCCTCATAACAATACAGAGAAACAGCCATGGCAAAATACAAAATCGCTCATCTATGTGAACAAGGTCAAGACATGATAATTGTACCACTTGAAAACAATTTTCATCATGCAACTGGGGCAGACCAACAAAATACAATTGATTATTTGCAGGCGTGCTCAATCGACGCAGGCTTAGCTGGCAAAGTTGTTCCTGTTTGGTTGCATGGAGGGCGTGTGTACTTTATTGCACCTACACCATGGCATCCATTTTTTAAATCATTGAGTTGGGATAGTATTTTATACAACCTCAATAAAGAACTTATTTGTGATTAGCTAGTTTCTCCAGTTGTAAAAGTGCATCTTCAAGCTGTGCTTTTACAACTGCGATAGTGTTTGGATCAAGAGGCTGAACACCACCTTTTTGATCCCCATCTTGAAACCTTGAAAATTGCACATCATGATTAATTTCCACAATGACACGGGTATGCTGGATTACCATCTTTATGAAACCTTTTTTCTAAAAGTATCTTTACATTAAAGCTTTTAATAAAAAAGATTAGGCGGAAACTATTCCATTTATTTTAAAGAGACCACCATGAGCCAAACTAAAATTGCATATTTGGTCAATCAAAATAAAATTGCATCAAATATTAAAGACACAACAGAGAATAAAGACCTCGCATTTGACCAAATGCTGGAGACTTCACTCTATGAAGCCTTTGCCGTTGGATATGAAGTCAATCAGGAAAAAATAAATGAGATGCTTTATTTTATTGAAGAACTCTTACCAAGCCTTGCAGAAGAACCAAAGTTGCAAATGGCATATGGCTTGGCATTGGAGTTTTTACGCAAATTTAAAAAACTAAAATCAGAAAACTACCAACAGCCGACATCTGAATAAAACTCATCCCAATCATCAGCATCTCGATTTTCTTCACGAGATGGAAGTGGCATAAACTCTATAGGACTTGAAAGGTGCAGACTCGCAAACCATCCTAAAATCATTGCAACTGCACCATCACCATGACGATACAACTCAGGGTCTTTAATATCCTTGGCACGTGCTTTTGATACCATGTAAATACCGTCTACTTCCTCAATCGCAGAACAATCATTTTTTAAGTCCGCATCAACTGGTAAGTCAATCATATCTTCTTCAAAAGCAGTTACTAGCTTAGGTGTCCATAAACCATACCATGCTCGACTGAGCTTAATTTGATGCACCATGTGCTCACCAAATTTCTCTGCTGTATTTTCTGCCAAGGTCTCACCATTACCAGTCGCATCCATAGCGATACCACCAAATCTTGGTAATCGCTCCAACATATACCAAAGAATTTTTTGTTGTAACCGTGATGGTACTTTGTGCATCTCAATCACAAATGGAGCAATACGACGTAAATCTTGGGCGATATAGAATGGCAAAATAAAACTAAAATCACGATGACGTGCATAGTCTTGCCCAGCACAGTGCTGTTTGCTTTTATCTAGCTTTTGCAGCTCTGGTTCTAAATAACGTTGAATCCAATCATCGATATAAGCATCACGCTCATTAGGCGTTAATTCAGTAAAATCATCACCAAGGCTTAAACGTAGAACAGTTCGAGCCTCAGTCATAGCACGTTCAACCCAAAGCGTAGGCAAGCACACTGACGATCCATCACGTGGAATGGCATCGAGTTCCTCACGCATGGCAGCCTTACGACTTCCATAAGCTTTACGGATTTTTTTGTACCATTTTTCTTTACCTTCAAGCGTTGCTTCTTTGCCTTGCATAAAGCAGACACGCTCATACAACCCATTGGCTACTGCATCATCAAAAGTTACTACATGGACTTTGGCATCCTCTCCAAAGACTCCATTTTCAATATCTTTTACAAACTGGTTGAAAGGATTATTTTTGCCATTGTGCGAACTAATAACAGAGATGCGACCACCCCAAATTAAGAGTGCTGTTGCCGCCTCCATAACACCTTGTACATTCGGGTGAAAGGCTGCTTCATCAATCACAACTTTACCTTGTAAACCACGGATGTTTTCAGGACGACTGGACAAAGCCACAATCTGAAAACCACTCGCATATCGAATGCGGTAGGCGGTGATCTGCCGTGTTTCACCTTTGTCATTTTGGTCTTCAAAGAGAAACTCTTCAATCTGGACAATTTGCCCCTGAGCTTCAGCAATTACACGCGAAAACTTGGCACAGTAGCCAATAAACTCAAGACCTTTCTCCTTGGTGTCACCAATATAGTAAACACTCATGCCGCCAGCATCTTTACTCGCAGCAGCAGTAAAAACAGCATCAAAGCTCTCAGCGAAAGTAATCCCTGTACGACGACCTTTAGGGCACGCCTTAATATCTGTCTTAATCTTTAGCCATTCGACTTGGTGTTTCATTAAAACACCTTCTTCAAAAGGATTAAGATTGTTAGGCAAATTACGGGCACGCTCTGGAAGTTCATCCCAGTCAACGATCCGTACAGTGTCCGTGCGAGGCTTCAATGCTGTCATTATTTAATACCTAATACTTTTTCACGCCAGAACTGAATTTGCTCTTCACCCAGACCTTGTGAAACAGCGACTTTCTGCAAGTTTGCATCCTGTTCACGCAGTAGCTCTTCACGCGCTTGGCGACGAATCTCATCACGGTTTTCCATCGCTTTTGACTTAGTCATTATTGCTGCACGTGCAGCACGCGCTAAAGCACCAACATCGTCAATATCCATTTTGGGTTTTTCTGGGTCATCACCTGTATTGGTCAGCTCATCCATTGCACGCTTGGTCACAACAGCTTGAACTGCTTGAGCCAACAACATGCCGCCTTTGTCGTCAGGGTCTTCACCAAACTCTTTGACCAAAACTTCGGACATGGCTGCGATCTGCCGAAACTCTTTAGCTTCTGCGACATAATTCTGTTTTTCACGCCCAAGTGCAGATCGACTTGGAATACAATCAGCTGGAAATTCAGCACGAATTTCGTCCAACATTTCATTTAATGTCAGCTTATCTTCTTCCAGCATCTTAAAAATAAGCTGGCGTTGAGTATCAGAAATTTTATGTATAAACGACTTAGCCATGCTTCACCTATGCAGATGGACGCTTTACGCCATGTGTGACGACAAGACCATTGGCAACATCACAGCCACGCTCAGTCAGCTTAACAACAAGTACCGTATCTAAGTTTTCCTCAATCACAATTAAGCCTTGCTCAGCAAGCCAATGCAGTTCTGTTCGCAATTGATCTCGACTAAAACCATGACCATAACGAGTGATGAAACTATGCAATACTGAAGAATTTGAACGATATTGCGGCATTTCAGTCAAAGTACGCAGTGCCACTAGGCGCATATCTTCTTTTAAATGATTTTCAAAACTCATAGTTTTAATCCTTATGGTGCAGCAGATAATCATTCACACGATCTACTGCTTTTGCTAAGGGGGCTATAACGTCTTTTAACCCCGCTACCGATTCTTTAAGGGCTTTCATATCACCAGCCATATCACTAATCACTTGATGATCAGGCATGTTGCTGACACGTTCCTCTAATCGACTTAAACGCTCTTTTGTTTCTTGCAATTCTTTGTCTTTTGCTGCCTGACGATTAGAAATAAACACATAGACAGCAAGACCAAAATTAAAAAGAAAGCTGATCAAACTAATCACAATAACGACATAGCTGGGCTGCATTATTTCCCTCGGCTTTGATTAATAAAGCGACCGAGAAAACCAAGCAATGCCAGAGCAGCAGTGACTTTTGACTGAGATGCTTCAGGAACTAATGCAATGACTTCTTGAGGGATACCAGCAACAGAAACATAAGCGATCAGACCAAACGCCCATGTCGAAACCCATTTCCATGCGGTATGCCAGTTTTGGACGATTAAGCCTGTATGTTTTGTCTCTTCCAAAATACCAGCAGCGTAGTCAGGAGTGATCTGAATTGGTTGCTTTAATGCATCTGTAAGCTGTTTTTTTAATTGCTCAATCTGAGCTTGATCCAATTCTTTTGAATGGATATATGCATGTGATTGTTGCTTCAATGCAACATCAACCGCAGTATCAATTTTGCGTTGAATCTTTACAGACTGTGGTACTTTACGACCTTTACCTAATCCCATAAATCACCCCATTAAATTTCAAAATGAGGCGAATCATATTCACCTGATTCACGGTATTTTCCGTCGTTATCCCAGTCAGCACCCCAACGGATCGAGACACCCAATTCATTTGCTGCTGCAAACATGGCTTTAGCAATTTTGTCGAATTTAGTAGCATCCTCCCAATCAACAGGGTACGGCACTAGATCGACAGCATGACCAGTGACATGCTTGCTAGACAGCGGATTATTCAGCCAAGTAACTTTCGCTAATTTTGGTTGAGCATATTGCACTGGTACGCCTTTAGTTTTGCACTGTTCTGCTGTACGTCCTTTGCCATAATTAATAAAGCATTGCTCTTTTGAACGAACACCCTCAATCACTAGAAAATCTTGCTCAGTGATCTCGATTGCACGTTTTACGACAGCTTCAAGGCTTGCATGAAGTCCAACCAAACGGCTTAGACTTAATTTGGATAAAATGTATTTTTTGCTCACAACAAAAAACCTCATCAAATGATGAGGCTAGTTTGTATATTTGAGACTTTTTATATTAGGCGGAAAGGCTTCCGTTTATTCACCTATTTTCTGGTAAATCGAACATTCCAACCAAATAAGGGGCATTGGTTGTACCACCAATGGCATTATTAAAACCAATTTTACCAATTACAACACCACAAAAAGTTACACTAGAATTTGCAACCAACTCTCCAGTGGAGCCAACAGCTAATACTCGTGTGAAATCTGTATAATTACTTGCAAGACCAGCATGATATGATGGAAAACCACCAGAGCGATCTACCTGAATCTCAACAATAGTCCCACTCACACATAAACGCTTACCACGTTCATTAAATGAATCTTTTAAAATTTTCCCGCGTGTACTTGAATCAAGAACTCTAATATCTCCAATTTTTGTATGCTTATTTTCCATCCAAAAAGCTAATACACCAGCAGATGCAGGAAAAGCATCAAACTCATCGGACATAGTTGGTTTAACCATCTCAATCACGTCAGTCAAAGTATCTTTTGACAAAATGCGTTCAGCACCCTTTTCAGCATCACTTTTTTCTTCAGCGACTGGCTGTGCGATAGCAGGCTGAGTCATATTTTCATTATTAGATTCAGAATCTGGCTGTTTGGAACACCCAACTAAAACTGTTGCAGTTAATGCAACAACTAATAAAACCTTTTTCATTAATTATTCCTTAAAAGAGACTAGCCTTCAAACTTGGCACTATTTGCTACTGCTACAGCCAGCATGCCTATAATAAATAACATTCCGACAAATATTGACGAGGTAAATTGAAGCAAAACAAAAGCGAAAGCCAAACATCCCAAACCAATAAACCAAACTTGGCTTACCCGTTTATCAAAAAAAGCTTTCCGTCTATCTCTATCCATTCTGTACCAGTAATCTGCCAAATCGAACTTACAATATTCGCATTCTTTATTATCTTTATAGATCCATTTTCTACAACTTTGACGAGGACATTGTATTGCTTCCGCACTGTAGGGTTCTGGAGGAATAAAGGTAGAATAATTTATTAAAGTATTTTCGACACCCGTCATCTTACCGCCTATGAGTTGTCCAACACTCATATCAACGGATTGGTAAACTGTTTTTCTTTCATTCATGGTACACCACCTGAGAGTCTTATTTATTCTTTATCCCCACAATTGATCCACCATGTTGATTTTCAATATTAATCGAACTATTTTGTTGTGATGCAAAGTGGTTATGCTGCTGATTATTATCACCAATTTGCTGACCTTTTACACTATTTTTGTGGTTTTTTACGACAGTCTTTGTCGCTTCACTATCTCCACCTAATAAAAGCATTAATATGCTGTTTCGAAGTACAGGATTAGCTTGACGATATTTTTCAAGAATTAGAGCTTCGTCCGTAGGCAATGATGCTTCTTCCCCATAGATCAAATAATCAAAAGAATAACCAGTAATCGTTTGCAATTTACTCAAAAAATCTATGTCGGGTGATCTTTCATCATTTTCATATCGCTGCAATGTAGCCGTGCCAATCCCCAATTTGTCCGCAAAAAGTGCTCTTGATTCACCCCCACGAATATTACGGATACGACTACCAATAGAAGAACTCATAAAAAACTCAACATTTTATCTAAATTGATTGATTTGTTAATCCAATTGGATTAAATTAAATTTATAAAGATTCAACTTTAATCAATTTCAATCGCACACAAGGGGTCACTATCTATGTCGATTAAAACAACTGATCAGGTCAAACAAGACTTTGAAAACAAGGGATTAACTGTCTCTGCATGGGCAACAGAGCGCGGTTTCGCTCCACAAGATGTTTACAAAGTTCTTAATGGTCAAGCGAAATGCAAGCGAGGTAAAGGTCACGCTATTGCAGTTCAGCTTGGAATCAAACCAGCTTAATTCGTTTAAACGTTCTTTAGAACGTTAGCACATTTTTGCACAAATTTGCACAAGGTTAAATACATGAAAAAAGAAGACTTCATCTTGACTGTTGTATTTGTTTTTGTTGTGACTTTTGGCTACTTCGGTTGGTTCATGGCTGAGTTAGATAATCAAGTGCTACAACAAAAACTTGCTTCGCTCAAATACAACAGTAGCGAAATTCAGGGGTTACACAAATGAGCACAGTTAAATCAGCCGAAAAAGTTCTCAACGTGCTTAAAGCATTAAGCGGACATAGTTTGCAAGGTGTGAGTAACCAAGACCTTGCAGAAAAATTGGGAGAATCACCAGCACAGATTCATCGTCAACTTCAAACCTTAATTGCCGCAGGACTTGCAAAACAAGAAGAAAACGGACTTTTTACGCTCGGCACAGCGATGGTCAAGATAGCCAAAACCCATCTCACCGAAATTGAGAGAGCAAAGGCAAGAATTGCCGAAATTGAACAACGTACATCTACTTATTAACGGTGAAACGCATGGATTTTGAAAAAGAAATTACTGAAGCCACAGTCTCAGGACATGCCCAAAAACTTGGCAACCTAGCAGTGTCACTTGGTTATGAGGGCACTTTAACTCTTGGTGCTATTGAGGATGAAATTCGCTTTTACCAACAACGTACTGTTGAAGCATGTATGGAGCTTGGAAAGCGCTTGCTCATTATGAAAGAAATGACACCACATGGTGAATTTGAAAAACGAATTGAAATATTAGGTTTTAGCCCACGAATGGCTAGAAAGTTTATGTCTGCCGTTTTGAAATTTTCAAATCGGAACTCGAATACCGTTTTGACTGTGACTAAATCCCAAACAAAACTTTTAGAACTTGTTGTGCTGGATGATGATGAACTTGATGTCATTGAACAAGGCGGCAGTATTGGTGATGTATCACTAGATACGATTGAAACAATGTCTGTACGTGAACTTAAGAAAGCTTTACGTGAAGCAAAAGCAGATGCTGAAAACAAAGCTCAATCTATTGAAGCAAAAGACCAGATCATTCAGAAGAAAGACCAAAAAATCAATGAACTGGATGAGAAAGTTACCAAAGCATACAGCCCTGCTGAAATTCAAAAGCGTGAAGCTAACGAAGCGGATCAATTACGCCAGCAAGCACTTCAGCTTATGCAAAAAGCTGTACTTACTTTTCTTGATGCAGCTAGTCAATTCAATACCGATATGAATGCAGCAGCTGAATCATGTATGGATTCTTTCGTTGTGGAACAATACGAAGCCAATATCCGCATGACTTATCAAAGTATTGCACAACGCTGTAATGATGCTGGACTACCGATTGATTTTGCACAGATGGTCACACCAGATTGGCTCACTCAAGTCTTAATGGAAAATGAAACTCACGATGCTGAGTTTCAAGAGAGTGAGGCTTAAATCATGGCTGCCAAGATGAATCCTGTCGATTTGGCGCAAGCCGAATATTTAAAAGAAGTTAAGCAAAAGCTAGGGTCTTCTGGTTTTGGTGACAAAGGAGACATTATCAAGGAGGCAGCAGCACTTCTTAAAATTAGCCGTGCAGAAGTTTATCGTCAGCTTGAAGCAATTGGCTATAGCACAGGTCGTAAAACTCGTAGTGACAAAGGTAAAAGTGTCGTTGATGCAGACACGGCAAAATTGATCGGTGGTCTGGTCTATGAAGCAACTCGCGCCAATGGCAAACGTACTACTAGCATTAAAGGTGCATTGAAGTTAGCCAAGGCAAATGGTGTTGCACCTGATGTAAGTGCAGCAACCATTAGTCGTCGTATGAAGCAAGAGTTTTGTCACCCGACCATGCTTGAAGCACCAACACCGCACCAAAACCAACGCAGCCTACACCCGAACCATGTATGGGAACTGGACGCATCAACATGCATTTTGTTCTACCTCCCAAAAGAAGGTGGCGTGCGCGACATGCATCCTAGCGAGTTCAATAAGAATAAGCCTGAGAACTTGAAGCGTATCGAAAAAGACATGGTAACACGCTATGTCATCACGGATCACTACAGTAGCAACGTCTATCTTGAATATGTTCGTGGAAGTGAATCTGCACAGAATCTAATCAATATTATGTTGAATGCCATGCAACGTCGTGACAATCAAAACCCAATGCATGGTGTACCAATGATCATCTATACCGACAAAGGTAGTGCGATGACCAGCGGATTGTTTACGAATTTGCTAGACCGCTTGGACATTCAAATTATTGACCACGCTAAAGGAAATGCACGCGCTAAAGGTCAAGTTGAAAAACACCAAGACATCATCGAATGTGAGTTTGAAGGTCGCATTAAATACATGAAAGACAAGATCACAACCTTGTCTCAATTAAATGCTTTTGCCGCAAAGTGGACTGCTCACTTTAATGAGACCAGTATCCACTCACGCACTGGTAAAACTCGCAACGCAGTTTGGCAAACGATCAAACCTGAAAAGTTAAGAATCGCTCCACCTATCGAGCTATGCAAAGAGTTAGTGACAACTAAACCTGAGTCTAAAACCGTTACTGGCAACTTACGTGTGAAGCACACAATCAACGGTTTTGGCTCATTTGAATATGATGTAAGCCACGTTTGGGGCGTGCATGTCAAAGCCAAATTTGATGTGGTTGTAAACCCATTCCGTGCACCTTGCATTGACTTATTAGGTACAGATGAGCATGGCAATCCAATGGTCTACACCATTGAACCTGATCAAATGGATTTACTTGGTGGATGGAATCAAACGGCTACGGTTATTGGCGAAACTCCACGTGCTATGCCTGACAGCCAACTGGATAAAGTCCGCAAAGAAATTCGCCAAAGAGCCTATGACGTTCAAACCGATGAGGAAGTTACGAAAGCGATCAAACAACGTAAAGGCGCTTTCTCTCACATTATCGACCCAATGGCAGATGTAAACCAAACCGTTGTGCCTGACTATTTGCCACGCGCTGGCGAGCAAATGACAACCCAACAACAACGTCGTCAAGTTGCACCAGTCAACCTCATCCAAGCTGCGAAACAGATTCGTGGAATGGTTGGCGACCTTTGGACACCTGACCACTACAAAGTACTTCAACAATCATTCCCAACTGGCGAAGTACCACAGGAAGCAATTCCAACAATTATCGAAGGCATCAAAGCCCAATCCGAAAAACCTAAATTACGTGTGGTTGGAGAGTAATCATGAGCACATTAAAACAGCTACTTAAACAAAACAGCATTGCTCAAAGCTCACTCTGCAAACCGCTTGCAGTAAGCACAGCAACAGTCAATCTTTTTGTAAATCATGGTCAACGACCAAAAAAGAACCCTGAGCAATTCCAATCTCTATTTACTGAGATTTTGGAAGCAAAAGGAATTGCAGCAGATCAAATTCAACAAGCAATAGACGCTGCCCAGCATGTTCGAAACGACCAAGAACCAAACATGCAGGCAGCAACTACTCAACCAGAGGACGAGCAGCTTATGCTACTACGCAAACAAACCCTAACACCAGCAGCAAAGAAAAATTTCAAGCTGTTTAAAAACATCTTCACGGAAAATATTCGTAGCTCTAGTGAGTTGTTCAACAATGGCGACATCAACTATGTGCGTGAGTCAATGTGGCAAGCGGCAAAAGGAAACTCTTCCTTTATCGCGGTAGTAGGTCAATCAGGCGCTGGAAAAACCACACTACGTCGTGAACTTATTGATCGTATTGAGCGTGAGCGCGAACCAGTTGTTGTAATTGAACCGTATGTCTTGGCTACTGAAGACAATGACATCAAAGGCAAAACCCTCAAAGCATCACATATTGCTGAAGCGATCTTGGCAGCACTTGCACCAAGCACAAATGCAAAACGCTCACCTGAAGCTCGCTTTCGCCAAATCCACAACTTGCTTAAAGAAAGTAGCCGCGCTGGGCATCACCACCTTCTTATTATTGAAGAAGCCCACAGCCTGCCAATTCCTACGCTAAAACATCTCAAACGATTCATTGAACTTGAAAACGGTTTTACACCTTTACTCAGCATCATTTTGATTGGTCAAGATGAACTAAAAATCAAGCTTGCGGAAAACAATCAGGAAGTACGTGAGGTTGTTCAACGCTGTGAAATCGTCACGCTTGAACCATTCACTCAAACCACATTAGTTGACTATTTACAGCATCGTTGCAAAGCAGCAGATCGCAAGCTTAGTGACTTTATTGACGAGTCTGGACTAGATGCAATCTGCACAAAATTGACACGTAACGTTGGGCGCAAGAACCAACACGAAAGCCTTTTATATCCACTTGCAGTCGGCAACCTCATCACAGGTGCAATGAATGTTGCAGCCGAACTTGGTGTACCAGTTGTGACTGGTGACTTGGTAATGGAGGTCTGATCGATGGATAAAGATTATTACCCAATCATAGCATTCATGCTGCTTCTAGCAGTTTTCGCGATCTGTGCAACTTTGTCAGAAATTTTTGGAGGTTGTCATGGCTGATTTCGCAGATGTCGCAGCAGACATTGCTCAAACTGATCTTGAGCACTCTTTACAGAATGCTCGACGCATCGAATTTCCAAGTTATTTCGAGTGTGAAGAATGCGGTGCGGAAATTCCTGAGCAACGACGCAGACTCGGCAGCGTGACTTTATGCATCGGTTGCCAAACTGTTTTTGAAGCTAAGCAAAAGCACATACGAGGATAACTCCATGCGCCTTAAATTTGATGAAAAACATATCGGCTGGGCAATTATGGCTGTTCTCTTCATTGCCTCAATTCTTGCAATTTTTCGGGAGCTAATGTCATGAAAAATAACAAGCAACTAAACAATAAACGTGCTCAGTTCACCAAGGATTTAGACAAGCTTATTAGCGGTGATTATGTGCTTGTGCCTAAACAGCCTACCGATGAAATGGAGCGAGCTGGTATAGCAGCTGGTGCTGGTTTTCTTGCAATCAAGATATTCAAAAAAATGGTTGAAGCTGCACAAGAGGCATCGATATGAAAACTAGATGCCCAGCTTGCGGTGCAACATGCAGTCTTGATGCATTACTTGGTCATGGTGATGCAAGCCAAGCATTTGTTGCTTCACTTAATTTGACAGGCGACTTGGCAAAACCGCTTGTGAAGTACTTGGCATTGTTCCGCTCCGAAAGCCGTGACTTAACTTTTGAACGTACAGCTAAATTGCTTAGTGAAATTACGCCTGACATTTTAGCTAAACAAATCAAACGAGGTCATCACTCATATCCTGCGCCAATGGGCGCATGGGTTTGGGCGATCAATACCATTCTTGAGCGTCGTGACCAAGGCAAACTGCAATTGCCATTCAAAAATCATGGCTATCTGTATGAGGTCATCACTTCATATAAGCCTGAATATGCGCCAGTGCAAGAAGCAAAACTACGACCATCACATGCAGCTTCTCAAGCTGCTCGTGCCAAAACAGATGCTGAACGTGCAATCGATCAGGCTGAACATGAGCGCCAAAAGCATGAACGTCCAGCAGTCCCATTTTCAGAATTACTTAAAAAAGCCAATGAAGAGCGCAAAGCTATAGAGCAAAGCACTCTTAATGGCATTCCACAAGAACAACTTTTCGCATACGTCGCAAAGAACAAGCGTGATGGTGAATCCCACAAACAATGCTTTGACCGTTTAAAAACAGCGGAATTAGAGCAAGAACAAGGAGCAACACAATGACTATTAATACTATTCCAGAAGGCTATTGGGAGAATGCATCAGGCTCTTTAGTACCTGAAGCAAATGTCAAAGCGATTGACAAATTACGTGATCAAACTGTTCGTCAGCTTCATGAAAAAGCAAAAGAAATCCACGAGCTTTTAAAAAAATTCAAAGTGGATGGCTTTGCTGATATTGCCAGCTTTATCCAAATTTCAACCGATCAATATGGTGCAAAAGTTGGTGGCACAAAAGGCAATGTTTCTCTCATGAGCTTTGATGGACGCTTAAAAATTCAACGCAATATTGCAGAAACCATCAATTTTGATGAACGCCTGCAAGCAGCTAAACAACTCATTGATGAATGCCTTGAAGAATGGACTGAAGGCAGCCGTGATGAGATCAAAGTCATTATCAATGCCGCATTTAATGTGGACAAAAAAGGAGAAATCAGCACAGCAAAAGTACTTGGTTTAAAACGACACGACATCGATCACCCGAAATGGCAGCAAGCCATGCAAGCGATCTCGGACAGCATCAACATTATCGGCAGCAAAGCTTACCTACGTTTTTACACTCGCGATGACTCAACAGGTGGCTACTTGCCACTTTCACTCGACATTGCATCTATTTAATTACAGGAATTTTTAAACATGAATAAGTCAGAACTAATTAAACACATTGCTTCTCAAGCTGGTCTTACACAATCACAAGCAACAGCTGCTCTTCAGGCAGTTGAAACGGGTGTGATTGAAACACTTACCAATGGTGGTGAAGTCACTTTAGTCGGCTTCGGCACTTTCAAAGTGACTGATCGTGCAGCTCGGACAGGTCGCAACCCAAAAACTGGTGAAGAACTGCAAATTGCAGCTTCAAAAGTACCAACTTTCAAAGCTGGTAAAGCATTCAAAGAGGCATTGAATTAATGACAACAAAAGTCAATCACTTGGACGAATCACTTGAAAAGAAAGGTTTGAGATTAGTCAGAAAATTCAACATCTGCGGATATTTCGAGTACCACGTAGTGAACTTAGCTAACCAAACAATTGCTAAAGACACCGTTGCTCATCATGCAATTAACCGAGCGATAAATACGCTCCAAGCTTAAACGAAACATATATCGAAGGTACTTAAAAGATGGAAAACCAACATACACAAATCAGAGGCTATCGTGATCTTTCCAAAGAAGAAATTGATTTGATGAATGAAATCAAAGCTAAAGGTGCAGAATTGGGTGCTTTAGTTGAAAAGTTATTTGATCACACACGCCAACAAATTGATGCGGCTAATGCACACGGTACTCAAACAGGAGATTTCTCTGAGTTTCAGCGTTTAACAGATGCTGAACCGCATCACTGGGTAGCAACTGGCGCTACCAATTTACAGCAAGGCTTGATGGCTTTAACACGTGCAGTTGCTCAACCAACAACATTCTAGGCGAAACACAGGCATTCATGCCTGTGTCTACTGGATGTCGTGATCCAGTACTGACGAGCAGCGAGGTTATATGAAAACAGCAATTATAGATTTTACACTTTCAAGCTTAATTGCTCTTATTGAGCATGAAGGTATCAACATCGATTCAGTAAAAATCAAACTCAACAATGATGCAACTGACGAAAAAATTACTGAAGTCACTCTAACTGACTTGATTAAAAAATCTAAGAAAGATTTAGAACAGATTCAAACAGATTCTACTCGCTTAGATTTCTTAATGGAAAATCGTATCCGAGTTGAAAAATGGAATACCAATCCGTCAACGCAATATTATTTCTTTATGAATGAAGATGGTGAATCAATTGCTAAAGAGCTAGATGGGCGTGATGCGGTGGATGAAGCAATAAAATATTTAGAGGGAGAATGCCCATGATTTTAGCTTTCTTTGCTGTGTTTTTACTTGGTTTATATCACTGCTTTAATGAAGCAAGATTGGCTTGGATCACGCGTAACAACTCAGGCTTAACAGTGTTTGAACGTCGTTCTTATATTCTAAAAGCTGGTTCTTCAGTGTCACTTGCACTACTTGCGTTAGTAGGTCTTTTTGATGCAGCCAAAGGAGTATTTTTGTGATGGGTAAATTCTTACTAGGGTTTGTTATTGCTTGGGTATTATGTCATCGCTATACCCATATCCTGATTGCCAATGAATGTGAAAAATTGGGTGGCTTTTTCGTTGGTAATAAGACTTATAAATGTCATGCCATCATTGACTCTAAACGAGACAATTCTGTACCAGCTGTGATTATTGAAGCTGAAAAGCTAAATAGATTGGGGTGACTTATGAAATTCAACAAGAAAGCCAATTTGATCAAGCTGATTCATGTAGCTAAAACCAAACTTGGTCTTGATGATGAAGTCTATCGTGACATTCTCAAAAGTACGACTGGCAAAGATAGCTCAAAACTTTTAACACCAGCACAACTTGAAGCTGTATTAGATCGGCTCAAGCAGCTTGGCTTTACGGTTGAATCAAAAGAGAAGACTGATGTTAAAAACTTAGCAAACGATGCGCAAAGCAAACTGATCCGCCACCTGTGGCTTCAACTATACGAAGCTGGTCAAGTCAAAAACGGCAGTGAAAAAGCGTTGGCTAAATTCATTGAGAATCGTGTGAAAGTAAGCGCCTTACAATTTTTAAGCACTGAAAGCGCAGACATGGTGATCAACCATTTGCGCCAGTGGTGTAAGCGCTGCAACATTGAACGCATTACTGTGGAAGCATAGGAGGTATATTATGGCTTATCGTCCTCACATTACTGATGCACAGCAAGTTTTCACAGACGATGAGATCATTAACTTGATGCCTAAAAACTTTATCTTCATTGCACGCTTGATTAAGGTCGAAAATGCACTGAATTTAATTGATGCCTTTGGTGGTACTAAAGTCTTCATTCCAAAGCGTCAAGCATTAAACGTCCATTCTGAGCTTGCTCAAGTAATAGGCTTGAACAGACTCCAAATGCTTGCAGATCAGCTTGGAAATGAAACCATCGAAGTACCAATGGGAACGCCTATAACCGTTGCTATGCGAAACAGAGCGATCCGCGAACAAGCACCAACGATGTCAAAAGAAAAGCTCGCTCGTAAATTCAGCGTGACACTGCGTACAATTCGCAGTATTGTAAACTCTGAAGAGAAGCTAAATGTTCATGAAGACCCAAATCTTGACTTATTCAGTGAATAAAAAAAGCGGACTAATAATCCGCTTTCTAATTTCACAGAATGAAAAACCTTTTCAAAAGTTATCCCACTCAATCCCACAATATCCCATCAAATCCCACAATTATCTCGTTACTCTTATATATTTATAATATTAGTACTCACAAACGAATCTCAATCGGTGGCTGTTCAGGTACATAAATGGTCACAACAGCATC
>JAVXBC010000017.1:26590-34633 GCA_036660195.1 Acinetobacter sp. | reverse complement strand
CCAAAAGTAAAATTGGTGCGCAAGCACTTACAAACTTAGCAATTGGTATTGGTACGTCTTATGCGGGTGCGAATATCGGTGAAGCAGGAAATGCGGCAATTTCTTTAGGTAGTCAAATTGGTATTGGTTTACCCTATTCACGTAACCTTGAAAGTCGTGCCGACTATGGCGGTTTAATGCTTATGGCAAAAGCAGGCTTTAATCCGAATGCAGCGATTACATTATGGGAAAAAATGAATCGTTTAGATGGTGCTGGCAATGGTTCATTCTTATCAACGCATCCATCGAATAGCCAACGTATTGGTGATATGCGTAAAAACTTACCTGCTGCGCTTGCAGTGTATAACAACCGTCGTAAATAATATTACCGCCATTAATGCTTAGTTAAGCGTTAATGGCATATTTTGAATCTGCTTTATTTAAATTCACATTGAATATTATACTTTTTCAGCATGAGCATTTCTTTCGATTCAGACACTTGCTTAATCACATCTTGCTTGGTCATGGTCGCATATGGTGCAGGCAAATGTGCACGATTCTTCTCAATCGCATCGGATAAATTTTGAATATATTGATTATTAATATCACAATATTTAACTTTCTGTTCTGGACTAAATTGCGATAGTTTAGGGTCTAAACTTCGTAAAAAACCCCGAATGTCTTGCGCATAGGTCGCTGTAATTTTCTCTACCGAACTCACATATTGCTCAACCGAAGCTGCTGAACACGTTCCCACAAAGCTAAGTGAAATAATAAAACCAAGCAATTTGTTCATAAATTTTTCTAACTTCATTCAAATTTTTCTCGTGCCTCATCTTATCTTAATTCAATAAAATTTGGTTTATGTTCAACAAAAAATTCTTCTCTTGGTGCAGGAATATGACCTTCCGTGACTGTGCCTAGACGCAAACGAACGATATTAGGTAAATCGGTACGATACGAATAAATTGGGCTGCCACATTGCTGACAAAATACCCGCGCCTTGTTGGGTGTGTGAAAATACGCTTTAAGCAGCTCTTGCCCAGAAATCAATTCAAATTGGTTTTGGTCTACTGGACTATTCCACGCGGCAAAACTGCCCTGCGCTTGCTGACAATGTTGGCAGTAACACAAAATACTGGCTTCAATTTCACCATGATATTGAAATTGTATTGCTCCACACAAACACTGCCCTTTAATCATTTTTATTTCCTGAATATATGCTGAAATTAAATTTTCATGCGTCGATCATCTTGCATTTGTTTCAAACGCGTATTGATCTTTGCAGACATAAATTCATTGCCCTTGGCTAAACGCTGTGCGTGTAGCATCGACTTGATGGCATTTTCTTCATTGCCCGACCAATACTCTACTTCAGCACGATAACAAAGCACATTGACTGCCTGCAAACTCGAACTTTTATCCAAATTTGTGGCTTGTTGTAATAATTGCCAGCCCTCTATGTCTCTTTGATTTCGATGAATAAAACGTTGCACTAAAATTTGAGCTTGCGCACTATTCCCCTGTCGAATCAACACTTCTGCTAATTTGTAGGCTAAGGCACGGTTTTCAGGCATGGTTTTTTGAATTGAATTAATGCTGTTATATGCCAAATCCAGTTTATTTTGCCCTAAATAAATATCGGTTTGAATGAGAGGAATTAACACATGCGTTTTTAATGGAGTTTTAACGAGGTCAAGATTGGACTGCGCTTGCGCATAATCTCCACGATCTAAATAAAACTTTGCCAATGCCAACTGTGCTGCGAGATTGCTTTGCGACGCTACCGTTTGTAACTGATTTTCGGTGGCTTGATTTGAAACGACTTGGGTATACCATTTTAAAATGTCGAAATCGAGGTCATAAAGTCGAGTTTTAACTTTCGGTAACTGATTGGCTCGAAGTCGCGCTTCGCTCATCCGTTCGGTGGTTAAGGGATGTGTAAACCAAAAGTCTGGCAGAAAACTAATTCGGCTGGTCGCACGATGCATGGTTTCAAAAAAATCTGCCATGCTTTGAGGGTTGTACCCAGCTGAATACATAAATTGCATACCAATACGGTCTGCTTCACGTTCTTGATTACGACTGTAGCTCAACTGTTTGTCCATCAGTGCAGCCTGTGTACCTAATATGACTGCTGAACCCACATCGCTATTCGCTTGCGATGCAATTGCTGCCCCGACAATAATGCCAGCCAATGCCAATAAACCTTGTCCCTTAAATTCCTCTTGAGAACGACTGTAATGTCGTTGTGACACATGCGCAATTTCATGCGCCATGACTCCTGCAATTTCATCTAAATTCTTGGCAGAGGTGATTAACCCTGTATTTAGTGCAAATAGTCCGCCAGGAACGGCAAAGGCATTAATTTGAGGATCTTTGATGACGACTAGACCGATGGGTTGACCTAATTGAGTTTGGCTGAGGATGCCTGAAAATACTTGAAAAAATTGATCTTCTAACCATGCATCTTGAATTGTTGGCATTTGTCGATGCACTTCACGGTAGACTTTTTCTCCAATCAATTTTTCTTTTTGCTGATCGAGCAGACCAATTCCACTACCAATATCAGGAACTTCTGTCTGCCCTGTGATCTTCGGTAAAATAACCTGTGTATGACTAAGTTGAGTGGTGACCAATAAGCCACAAGTCAGTAGCAATGTTTTCAATGATTTCTCGAAAACTTTCAAATGAATGGCAGAACTATAGCATTGAAAATAAGCGATATTTGCAACGAAATGTTATAAAAATAGTGAATCTATATTTTCCACACCCGCTGCAAACGATCTTCCTTATTTTTTAGGGTTATAACGCTGGTCTATACTAAAATCTTCAGGAAATTTCGGATTAATCTCTGCATAAAATGCCATGATTTCGGTCATATCTTTTTCAAAATCGCCCGTTGGATATACAATTTTGCCCACGCCCGTTTTTTTCTTAGCATAATCCATATAGGCTAAAGCAATCGGCACGCCTGCTGTCATTGCTACATGATAAAAGCCTGTTTTCCATTGTTCTTGTTTTGCACGAGTTCCTTCTGGCGTTACCAACATCACCAATTTAGGATGAGTTTTAAATAAATCGCTCATCTGTTGAACCATGCTCGGTCTTGGCTGCCCTTCTTCTTTGGTACGACGATCAATACCTATTCCGCCTAGAGCACGTACAAAAGGCCCCAATGGAAATTTCATATAACTGTCTTTAATAGTGAGACGTACATTGACACCCAGTGCCTTGAGTGCCAAACGTGCATACAAGGCATCCCAATTACTGGTGTGAGGCGCTGCGATCATGACACATTGATCAATATTTAAATCCCAATGATTGTCGATTTCCCAACCCATCAGATTTAAACTTTGCTCAGCTAATTTTTCAAACACAGACCGCCCCTAAAAATATAAAATACAATTGTATATTATATATCTTTACTGGATGCTACGGCATGAATAATTAAGCAATTATTTAAAGTTTGGATTGACCAAATAGCGAGGTGTTTTATTTTCTAAAGCGTCAACGAGGTTTTGATAGGCGAGTTGCGCCATTTTCTTTCTGGTTTGTGCTGTTGCAGAACCAATATGTGGTGTGGTCACAATATTCGGCAGTTCAAATAAAGCGGAGGATTGCAACGGTTCTTTGGCATACACATCTAAGCCTGCCGCAAAAATTTTATTATTTTGCAATGCCTTAATTAGTGCATGTTCATCGACCACTGAACCGCGAGCGATATTCACAAACACTGCATGTTTCTGCATTAAATCAAACTGTTCCGCACCAATCAGTTGCTTTGATTCCGCATTTAAATCGACTGCTACCACAATAAAATCTGACTGTTGTAACAGGTCGTCTAATTCACGATATTGTGCATTCAACGACTGCGCCACTTCGATTTTTTCTCGGCGACTATGGTACAAAATATCCATATTGAAGCCATAAAAACCACGTCGTGCAATTGCTGCACCGATATGTCCTAAACCAATAATTCCAAGGGTTTTTCCAAAGATATCCACTCCAAATTGTTCAGTCGAAATGGTTTTTTGCCATAGTCCTTGTTTAGTCCACGTATCAAGTTGTGGAATTTTCCGCGCAGCACTCATCAATAAACTAAACGCTAAATCGGCTGTAGTTTCAGTCAGTACATGTGGCGTATTCGACAGCCAAATTTTGCGTTGATTCAGGTAATTCACATCGTAATTATCATAACCGACGGATACAGTAGAAATAATTTTGAGTTGTTGCGCTGGAGCAAGATTACTTTCATTGAGCAGTCGTCCTGAACCAAGCATCGCATCAGCATCAATCACTTCTTGGCGAATTTGCGCATTGATATCGCCCAATTTTGGATTGAGGATCACCACTTGATAATTTTGTTGTAAGCATTGCAACACATCTTGATCGATTTGACTAAATACCACGACTTTTTTCATTGGGTAAAACTCGATTGTTTATTGCATCAACTGCCATAACTGTTTTTTTAATAGAGGTTGGGCAAGCATGTCTTCTAAACTGGATAAATTAATAATATTTGAATGTTGAATAAAGTTGAGTTCACCTAAGCACAGGATTTTTTTCTGAATGGCATGAGCGTCCAAGAATCCCTGAATATAAGATGCTAAACCGCGATTTTCCTGAAAATCGGCGAGTGGAAATGGCCATTGAAGCTCAGTAAATTGCCCTGCTTTTGCCAGTTGGATATGACGCCATAATTTTTGTTGTGCTGCATCGAGTTGACTGCTTTCAAGCAAAATCACACAATTTTCCATCACATACATTTGCAACTCAAAGCTTTGAATAGTTGCAGTAACGATGAGTTGTTCTTTTTCAAAATGTTCTTTTTCAAGCTGTTTTTCGACTACAGGAAAATGATCGTCAATTTCAAAATCAACTTTTGGTGCTTTTGTTTCAATGGAATGTAGTTGTTCTGACGCGAGCTGAATTTCAGCCTCATGCGGTTGCTCTTCAAATGTAATTGGCTGGGATGAAATATCGTTCGCAAGTTGATCTCGCCATAGATTTGTTGCGGTGTTTTTTTGGGTGATGCGTGCTCGTGGAATCCAAACATCAATTCCTAAAGTTGCCAACATTTCCCTTTGCCGCGCCATCATCTTGGTTCATCACTCCATTTCATTACAGTCAATATTAATCCACACAATGTTGTTAGTTTAGCATAACCCACTTGCGTCTAAATGATTTGCTTAAGCTGAATCTCATCTATCATCATGCAATTTTTTGTTAGAAAAACATATTTTTCTCCTTCATAAATCAATTCATCCTGCATCATTTTCATCAATTCTTCGTCAATCTTTCATCAATTTGTCGCTTTAACTTTTTATTAATAATAACTATTGAATATCAAATAAAAAGGTTAATTCAATCTATGATTACTCTTTCTTTGATCGTACTCTTTCTTTTAATCGTCTTCGTTATTTGGTCTACTCAACAACCCATATTAGGCAGAAAACCATCAGGTTCTCGCTTACAGCGCATTCAGAATTCCCCCAATTATCGGCAAGGTCAATTTCGTAATTTATTTGAAAAATCAGGTGTCGCTGAAAGTTCACATCTACTCATTGAAATTTGTAAAACCTTTTTTAAACGCATTCCAAATCGTGATCCAATTGACCCGATTCCTTCAATTAAAACCGATCTAAAAACGCTTAATCCTCAGCATGATGTCATTATCTGGTTTGGTCATTCTTCGGTATTCATGCAATTACATGGCAAAAAATTCCTGATTGATCCCGTCATGAGTGGCAAAGCGACGCCGCTTGCATGGGGCACGCGTGCTTATAAAGGCACTGATATTTATACGGTTGAGGAATTGCCCGAAATTGATTATTTGCTCATTTCACACGACCATTATGACCATTTAGATTATCAAACAGCGCTTAAATTAAAAGATAAAGTCAAATATGTGGTGACAGGTTTAGGTGTCGGCGAACATTTTGAATATTGGGGCTATCCGAAAGAAAAATTGATTGAAAAAGATTGGGGCGAAAAAATTGAATTGGGCGATGGTATTACGATTATTACTGAAACCACGCATCATGATTCAAGACGCGCCTTTGATGGTGGTAAAAATCTTTGGGTTTCTTTTGTGATTCAATCACCTAACAAACGAATTTTTTATACAGGTGATGGTGGATATAACCAACACTTTGTCGAGATTGGTAAAAAATATGGCCCTTTTGATTGGGCTCTCATGGAAAATGGTCAATATGATATGGCTTGGCACGCTGTTCATTGCCACCCTGAAGAAGTGGCGCAAGCAACGGTTGAGTTGAATGCAAGAAATATGATTCCAGTGCATCATTCGAAATTTAGTTTAGCTAAACATGCTTGGTATGAACCAATTACACGCATTGTTGAATATTCAAAATCGAGACCGTATCGCCTTGCAACACCGATGATTGGGGAATTGGTTGAACTCGATAATAACCATCAGGTTTTTCAGCAATGGTGGAAAGGTGTAAGGTAGTTTTAGGTGCTAAAATAACAATCACATCCTTTTTTTAAATGATGAGTGACTCTGTAATTACGAGATCACTTTAAGACTCAATTTTATCAAACTTACGATCAACCAAACTTAAGCGACCACGCACGACATCCGACAACATGCGCCAATCTGAAATAAAACTATACAAAGGTTGTTTAAAGCTGGCTGGCTTATTATGTTCATAGAAAAAATGCCCTACCCATGCGCAAGCATAGCCAGAAGCTAAGCCGTATAATGCATATTTTGCCTTACGCTTTATAATGGCTTGACTAAAAAAATACAGACCGATTGAACTACCTGCAACATGCAAACGGCGGCTGACAAGACTGCGATGTTCCGTTAAATAAAAACGATAAAATTCATTATAATTTTTAATCGGCAATGAAAATTCGACTGGAGTGTTTAAATTCACGGGTGCATTCATTTTAGCTCACCTTGATCCTGTTAATTTATCTTTTGCTACTGTATCTCTTTAACAAAATAAAGTCATCGTTTAAGCGAATAATACTAGCTGACAACAGCTTTACAAACATTTTTTCAACTCGGCACAAGTTATACTAATTTTAATTCTTTGGCACATCATTTCGGAGCAAACGTCTTATGGAAATAGAGCTTAAATTTCAGCTCCCTGAAGCTAAGAAAAAAAGTGTATTGCAGGCTTTAAATAAACAAAAAGCACAGAAAATTCGCCTACAAGCAAAATACTACGATACGGCTGATCGTTTATTGGCAAAAAATTATGCCGCAATCCGTCTACGTCAAGAAGGTGAATGTTGGGTACAAACATTTAAAGCAGCCAGTAAAAATCATTTACAACGTATTGAAGAAGATATTTATTTAGGAAAATGCGATCAAGAGCCCGAACTAGATTTATCTCATTATCAACATAACCAAACTGTACAAACAGTATTGCGTGAAATATTAGGAGATCAACCTGCTGATTTAACATTGCAATTCCAAACCGATGTGCAACGTAGCTTTCATGTTTTTGAGTATGAAGGCTCACAGATTGAAGTTTGTTTAGATGATGGTGAAATCCGTACCCCGAACGATCATGCAAAAATTTGCGAAGTTGAATTTGAACTCAAACAAGGTTCAGCTCAGC
The DNA here is from genome assembly GCA_036660195.1 of Acinetobacter sp. Classification (GTDB taxonomy): domain Bacteria; phylum Pseudomonadota; class Gammaproteobacteria; order Pseudomonadales; family Moraxellaceae; genus Acinetobacter. Next base: position 27,056 of record JAVXBC010000017.1, on the reverse strand, counting down.
ATCTGATCGAATTTTCCAAGACATGGGTGGACAAATATCAATTATGGCTCGATGTGCGCAGCAAAGCCGAACGAGGAAATTTATTGGCTATCGGCAAGGCTGTGTCCCCTGCCACCAAAGCAAAATCGCTAAAGTTGAATCCAAAATCTTCTGCTGAACAAGCGATTCAGCAGATTGTGGAAAATACCTTAAATCATATTTTACCCAATGCTGCGGCGATTGCCGATGGTGTCGCCGAAGCTGAACATATTCATCAGGCACGTGTCGGTTTACGCCGTTTACGTTCGACCTTAAAACATTTCTCTAATTGGTCATCGCAAATCGATCCGACTTGGGAAAGTCAGTTAGCTGAAATTTTTAGAGCTTTGGGACAGTCCCGTGATAATGATGCGATTCAGGATTCAGTTATTCCACTCATTCAAAAAGATTGTGAATTAGACCTTATATTGCCTCAAGCAGCGGATAC
>JAVXBC010000017.1:4688-26490 GCA_036660195.1 Acinetobacter sp. | reverse complement strand
CACTCATTCAAAAAGATTGTGAATTAGACCTTATATTGCCTCAAGCAGCGGATACAGAAATTGCTCAACTTTTAAGTGAACCTCGAACTACTCAACTTTTTTTATCACTATTGAGTTTTACTTATGCAGAAAATGACGCAAAGTCAAAACTGTCCAAACAAGTGGCGAAAAGTTTAACCAAGCTGTATCACAAAATTTTGGAAGATACCGCACAATTTTCTACGCTTGCCGTGGAACAACAACACCGTACCCGCAAACGGGTCAAACAATTGCGCTATTGCATTGATTTTATTTCTGGGCTTTATCCTGAAAAAGATGTGCAGCAGTTTTTGGATAAACTACAGCCTATTCAGGAATATTTAGGTTTTTATAATGATTTGTTTGTCGCGGAACAGCTCTTTAAACAACAGCTATCTGAACAGCCGCAATTTTTATTTGCCTTAGGTTGGGTCAAAGCACAACAACCGCATGTGGCAAAAAAAGCAGATAAAGAACTGCAAGTCTTATCACATAAAGATATTTTTTGGAAATAAGTTAGCTTTATACTAAAAAAACAAATCATGCCGCTTATACGATGTTCTTCAAATTGTACTTGTATAGGCAGTTCCCTTACTTTTCAAAGATGAAAAGTAACAAAAATCTCTTGTTTGGCTGATGGCACATCCTTGATGCCACAGCCCAACGGCGGCATCCATGCCGCCTCACGATAGCTAATATCTATTTATACTTGATAGATATAATTAGAAAAATTTAAGTTTGGAATTTACCGATATTTCCCAAAAACTTTCCACGTTCCATTTTCCGCAATCGGATCACGGTAACAATCATTACGCTGCTTTCGTGGTTTATCTCGTGCATCGACCAAGTTAAAATGCGGCTCTACACTTAAAATCATGCCATTCATATAAAAACGCGTCCGTGTATATTCACTTTGCCCATGTTGAAAAACATAAGTGCGCAAATCAATAAATTCACGGTGTGCGACCAAAGCAGCCATATCATTACTGCGTAGCCATTCCTGCATAGCAAAAATATGATCAGCCTCAAATTGTCCACACTTTTCCACCAAACTCGCTACACCACGAAAAGTTTTCGATTCTTTGGCAAGCGTTTTATTCAGGCGGATACGGTCAACATGAAAGAAAAACAACGGCAAATTTAAATGACTCGGTAAATGAATTACATCGACCTCCTCATCTTGCATAAATGGCTGACATAACTGCTGTGCCCTTTCAATCAGCGGTTGCCATTGACGATAATAATCATCAACCTCGCTTTGCAATCCATAATAAATCGGCAATCCTTCTACTTGCTGTAAATGTTGTGGTGGATAAATATGTTGTCGTAAATTAACAATGTCAGTTTTTAGGCTTTGAATGGCGATCGCATCGTTCATTATAAAAATTATCAAGTTGCTTAGGCTATTTCAGCCTACGGCAAAGGTTTAGTTTCGACAAGGCTTTGTCTATAATGATCCGTCTTAATCTGTCGTTGGAAAAAATCATGTCTCAGAAAATCAATGCTACCGATGTGACTGAAGAAGAAGCTTTAAATGCGGTATTTTTTGAACGTGCTGACGAATTTATTAAACTCGCCAACGACTTTTGCCGCCCGCAAAAAGGACAGCAACCCAATCCTGAAGAATTACGTGGACAGGTTAGTGCGGCGATGTTATTCGCTACAGCACGTTTTAATACATGGGTTGCCGCCAATAATTTTAAAGATGGCAATGAAATGCGTGAAGCCAAAGAACAAGTCATGTCGTACTTATTCCAACAATTTCAAATGATGCTCGAAGATAATTTCGACGAATATTGTGAACAGTTTGATAACTATTTGCGCTTCCGTAAAAATGAAGATTTCCATACGCATAAGCACGATCATTAATCTGCAATGCTAAAAAAGCCACCGAATTTGGTGGCTTTTTTCATTCTTCCAAATTATTTTATGTTTTGCGCTTTGCCGTACTGATCTGCCATCACTTCAACAAAATGATCCAGCTTGATGTATTTTTTAATCACCGCATCAACATCTGCCTTAGTCAGTTTGGCAATTTCTTGATCGCGTTTCTCACGATCGAGTAAGGTTTTATTCCGCTCTAACTGCCCTGTCAACATCCCATGAATATTGCGCTCATCTTCTAAAGCAGTTACGCGTTTTTTCATAATGTCGGCTTTGGCAGCTTCCACTTCTTGTTCTGTTACGCCTTTATTGAGCAGCTCAATTAATACTTTGTGTACTGACTTCGATACTTGATCAGAACGTCCAGAAGTATAGTTGGCTGTGATACTTAAGTTTCCATCATCAATATCTGGGTTTAAATCCAAATCACTGCCAAAGCCGTAGACTAAGGCATTTTTCTCACGTAATTCTTGTGCCAAACGTGATGAAAGCTGCGAGTTACCCATGATATGACTCAGTACGATCAACGCTGCTGCATCTGTATGATACGACCCAACAGGAAATGGTAATACACTTTGATAACTACCAAACTCACGCTGTTCAGATAACACATGAATTTTCTGTGCTTTATACGGCGTATATTCACTGGTGATTTTGCGGTACGGTTGCTTCGCTTTCCACGCACCGAAGTTCTTTTGCAAAATAGATTGCATCTTTTTCGCATCAAAATCACCCGTTACAGCGATTTGCGCATGATCGCTTACAAAGAACTGCTGATAAAACTGTTTAACTTGAGCCAGAGTTGCCTCATTCAACTGCTTTTTAGCAAATTCAGGTTCAAAGTGATAACGTAAATCGCCTGGTTGATAGATTTCTAACAATCGTGCCAAGGTCATCGACGCGACCACAGCAGGTTCAGTATATGGACGATCTAAAACAGATAAACTTTGATTTTTAGCGAGATCAAATTCCGTTTGTGCAAAGGTTGGTCGTTGCACCACATCTAAAATAAAATGTAGGAATGAGTCAAATTGATCTTCCTTGGCTTTGACAGTAATCGTCAAGCCATTGCCATTAGAACTCACCGAAGCACTTCCACTTGCGGCAATCGCTTGATCAGTAATTTCTTGCAGAGTGTGTTGTTCTGAACCCCGCATCATCAAATAACTTGTTAAATCTAAAGTTACGCCTTTGCCAAATAGCGATTTTTCATCGCCAAAATCCAAACTAATGGTGGCATAGGTTTTATCATCACGAGTCGGTGTCGGGAAAAGCGCATAGCGAATGCCATTCTTTAACTCACCACGCTGTATTTTCTGTTCATTTTTTTGCAGTTGCTGTGCAGATTGCGCCAAGAATTGAGCAACTTCTTGTTTATAAATACTCGCATCTTTTAAAGGCTCAGCTTGTTCCGCCTTTTGATCTAAAGTTTTGGGCTGATCTTGTGATTTTTGTGTTTGTGCTTTCTTTTGATCTTCAGGTGTTGGTAAAACATCCGCTGAAATTCGATGTGATGACACCAAAAACTGTTGCAGAATCTGATTGGCATCAGCGATTTTTAAATCTTGAACTGCTTTTAAATCTTTAAAATATTGATCCCATTGACCATGAGAACTGACCACATAATCACTTAAATTAGAACCCAATGCCGCTGCATCTTTCTCGGTGTTTTCTGCGCTATTTTGTGAAATATTTTTAATCCGTTGCAATTCGGCATCGGTAAAAGGCTGACTATTTTCAACGCCATTTTTTAAAGCTTCATCCACTTTTTTAGCATCGTGATTCGGTGCGTAAATCGCTCCCATAAATACCACATTAAAGTCTTGATCGAGCCAAGACGTCGATTGCACTCCTGTACTGATTCCAGTTTGCACCATATTTTTATATAAGCGACCACTCGGCTGCATGGTGAATAATGCAGGTGCAAGCGCCAAAGCAGGCTGCAAGGCTTCGTTTTTACCATTCATGTAAATGTGGAATTTGGCGAGATCACTGCCCTTTTTCACAGTAAATTGGCGTGGATTAATTTTGCTGGAATCCAACACAGGCACTTGAACCTGCGTTGGGACAGTGCGTGCAGGAATTGGACTAAAAAATTGATCAATTTTATTCAGCACTTCAGTTTTATCAAACTTCCCTGAAATCACCATCACCGCATTATTGGGTGCATACCACGTTTTATAGAATTGATTCAGCTCATTCAATTGAATTGATTTTAATTCGGGTAAATCCCCAATCGGCAAACGACCTAAATATTGATTTCCATACGCTGCTTTCAAAACTTGATCCATAAGCACAGCAAACGGTTGATCCATGCGTAGTTCACGTTCACGTTTAACGATCTCAATTTCAGAAGGTACAAATTTTTGTTGCAGCACCAATTTGTCCATACGCTCTGATTCAAGATAGAGAACTTCGTTGAGGGCATTTTTTTCAGGGCGAATAATATTCAGATATTTGGTGGAATAATAATCGGTACTGGCATTGGTCATTAAAGTAAATTGATCTAAACGGCGTTGGAATTCTTCACCTTTGACATTTTGCGTACCTTTAAAGGCCAAATGTTCCAATAAATGCGCCAAGCCACCTTTGCCCTTTGGATCATTGAGCGAACCTGTGAGATAAATCGTATTTACATAAACTTTACTTTCTTTGTCATTCGGCGCGACGATGACTCTAAAACCATTATCTAATTTATATTCTTCAATATTTTTTTCGGTTTTGACCAAGGTGGTTTGCGACCAAGCGACCGCATTTACCCCAATTAAAATTACAGACAGCGTCAGCTGCTTAAACCCCATCAACATAGAACTTCCAAGTATTTTTAGTGACATCGAACGAAAAATTATAGTAATGAATGCTTAGGCGATTGAATAGTAAGATTTTGCAAAGAAAAACCTCCAATTTTATGGAGGTTTTAATCACATCGAAAAGAATTAATCTTCCATATGCTTAATAATCGCTTGTCCAAATTCAGAACAACGCAATAAAGTTGCTCCCGGCATTAAACGTTCAAAGTCATAGGTAACGGTTTTCGCAGCAATCGCATTTGAAATGCCTTTGATGATCAAGTCAGCCGCTTCAATCCATCCCATATCACGCAACATCATTTCCGCAGAAAGAATGATCGAACCCGGATTGACTTTATCCTGACCTGCATATTTCGGTGCAGTACCATGCGTTGCTTCGTACACCGCAATCGCACCGCCAATATTTGCACCCGGTGCAATGCCTATACCACCTACTTCTGCCGCAAGTGCATCAGAAATATAGTCACCGTTTAAGTTTAGTGTTGCAATAACAGAGTAATCCGCTGGACGCATTAAAATTTGTTGCAAAAACGCATCGGCAATCACATCTTTAATAATAATGTCTTTGCCTGTTTTAGGATTTTTGATTTTAACCCACGGGCCGCCATCAAGTAATTCACCGCCAAAACGCTCCATCGCAAGCTCATAGCCCCACTCTTTGAACGCACCTTCGGTGTATTTCATGATGTTGCCTTTGTGAACGAGTGTCACAGAGGGCTTATCATTATCAATGGCAAATTGAATCGCTTTACGCACTAAACGCTGCGTGCCTTCTTTAGACACAGGTTTAATCCCGATACCACAGCCTTCATCGAAACGGATTTTGGTGACACCCATTTCTTCTTTCAGGAATTTAATGACTTTTTTAGCTTCGTCTGAATCTGCTTTCCACTCAATCCCTGCATAAATGTCTTCTGAGTTTTCACGGAAAATCACCATGTCAGTCAGTTCTGGATGTGACACTGGACTTGGGACACCTTCAAACCAACGCACAGGGCGCACACACACGTACAAATCGAGTTCTTGACGCAATGCCACGTTTAAAGAACGAATTCCACCGCCAACAGGGGTTGTTAATGGCCCTTTAATTGATACAATAAATTCACGTAAAGCTTCAAAAGTTTCTTCTGGCATATAAGTGCCATAAATTTTGTCCGCTTTTTCGCCACAATAGACTTCCATCCATTCGATCGAACGTTTGCCACCATACGCTTTTAAAATTGCAGCATCGACAACTGCTTTCATTGCTGGTGTAATATCCACACCAATCCCATCACCTTCAATAAATGGAATGATTGGATGATTTGGAACATTCAGTGACAGGTCTGCATTTACGGAGATTTTGTCACCATCAGCAGGAACCACGATCTTCTGATAACCCATTGTAAAGGTTCTCCCTCATGTAACTTGGCGAATGAATTATGCTTTTAGGCATAGTTTAATTTTTATAGGACTTAAATTAGTCTAATCCAATCTGTTAAGTTTTTAGATTTTTATGGGAAATAACAGCATTTCACCATAAAATAAGAACATATATTGACCTTATAGCCCTCCTTTTAAAGAAGTATTTTTGTATGAAAGTTGTCGTCTTTAATAAACCTTATGATGTTTTGTCGCAATTTCGTGAAGATGAAAAACATTTGACGGTTTCAAGTTTTATCAAAGATCCTGAACTTCGGATTGCGGGTCGCCTCGATTTGGACTCAGAAGGCCTTATGTTTTTGACCGATCATGGTGGTCTTAATCAATTTATTACGCATCCAGACAATAAGAAGTTCAAAACTTATTTAGCACAAGTGGATGGTGATGTTAGCGATGAAGCCATCGCACAGCTTGAAAAAGGCGTCGAGCTGGCGGATGGTATAACCCTGCCTGCGAAAGCACGCAAAGTGGATGAACCTGATTGGTTGTGGGAACGTACGCCGCCTGTACGTTTTCGTGCCAATATTCCAACCACTTGGATTGAACTACAAATTTGTGAAGGTCGCAACCGCCAAGTCCGTCGTATGACTGCAGCCGTTGGCTACCCGACTTTGCGTTTGATACGGACTAAAATTGGTTCGATTGACGTGGTGAAACTCGGCTTAAAACCTGGCGATCAAATTGAAATTGAACCTCTGCTCTATCCTGACTTTAAAGATGTGCCTGCCGATAAGCCGTACGAAGGTCGTTCATTTGCGAAAAAATCGCCGAAAAAACAGCATTTCTCGGTAGCAAAAGATAAAGCGCGTGAGGAAAAAGGCGAAGCACCTTTTAAAGGCAAGAAGAAAGCTGGTGGTGGTACGACTCGTATTTGGCAAATGGATGATGCAGATAAACCACGTCGTAAGACCAATGGGACAACACGCCCAAATACCAAAGCACCGCGTGGGCGTAGCCGTAATGGTCGTTAAGATTACCTAGGAGCTATTTTCATAGCTCCTTTTCTAACTTTCTTATGCTTTCCACAGCTCTACAAGCCATACCCTCAAATAGACTAAAATTCTAGTAAAAAGTAGATAAAAGCAAAAATTACACTTAGTGGCAACCCTATTTTGATAATCCAATATTTCATTAGTTCTGCTTCAGTAAAATCCTTTTCCTTAGTTAGAAACCATTTTCTGATAATCCATATATGTGCAGCTATGCTAAATAAAATTGCACATAAGATAAAAATGATTTTATTTTGTTTTTTTGGAATATTGTACGTTGTGAAATCTTCAATTTTTTTCGTCTTTTTTTCGTCTATAAGCTCAAATGAATGAACAACATAAAGAACCTTATCTTGAGAAGGACTGATACCTTGCTTATATTTCAGATTTTGAATTGGAAAACCTTCTTCCACTTCAAGCAAAGATTTGCAATAAGACTCCAGTGACATTCCACAATCAACCCTATGAAAATATTTATCTTTTTTATAAATATCTAGGTGGTAATCCTTAGTAAAACTTTTTCTTTTAGATGTAGAAACCGCATATACCCTTAAATCTGGATCATTTACTATTTGTTTTTCATACCATTGATAGTGAAATTCTGCCACATAAGAACCAATATTCATCAATAAAATCATATATGTAAATAATAGTAATGAACAACTAAAGATAAGCTCATGCCATGTTTCATATTCAAATATCTTTTTCATCTCAATTTCTTCTTAATTATGATAGTTCCCATCGATTGAATAAAATAACTTTTACACATAGCAAATCCGCAATATAAAGGAAAAATTTACGGTTCAATTTTCTGGTTCTATTTTTAAGCTTCCTCTATCAAATAAAAACCGATGCTTTCGCATCGGCTTTATTACATCCCCGACAAAATTATCGGTGATACATGAACAATTATAGTGATGTAAGTGTCGTATTAAACGTCTCACTTGGGCGCATCACAGCACTAATTTTCGCAGGATCAGCAGCATAGTAACCACCAATATCAGCTGCTTTACCTTGTACTTCACTCAATTCAGCAAGAATTTTCTGTTCATTTTCAGCTAAAGCTTTTGCAAATGGAGCAAACTGCGCTTTTAACTCAGCATCTTCATCTTGTGCAGCCAAAGCTTCAGCCCAGTACAACGCTAAATAGAAATGGCTACCACGGTTATCCAGCTCGCCAGTACGACGTGATGGTGATTTATCGTTATCGAGCAGTTGACCTGTTGCTTGGTCAAGTGTTTTTGCAAGTAGTTTGGCACGCTCGTTATTTTCTTTAATGCCCAGCTCTTCTAAAGAAACCGCCAGTGCTAAGAACTCACCCAGTGAATCCCAACGTAAATGATTTTCTTCGACCAATTGCTGAACATGTTTCGGTGCTGAACCACCCGCACCAGTTTCGTACATACCACCGCCCGCCATCAACGGAACGATAGACAACATTTTTGCAGACGTACCAAGTTCCATAATTGGAAACAAGTCGGTGAGGTAGTCACGTAAAATGTTACCTGTAACCGAGATGGTGTCCGCACCACGTGCCACACGCTCAAGGGTATAACGCATCGCACGGACTTGAGACATAATCTGAATATCCAGACCAGTGGTATCGTGCTCTTTTAAATATTTTTGTACTTTTTTGATCAATTCGTTTTCATGCGGACGGTAAGTATCCAACCAGAAAATCGCAGGCATACCAGAGTTGCGCGCACGAGTAACTGCAAGTTTTACCCAATCACGAATCGGCGCATCTTTGACCAAGCACATCCGCCAAATATCACCCTCTTCAACATTTTCTGATAACAACACTTCACCCGTTTCTAAATCGGTGAAGTTTGCGATACCTGCTTCTGGAATTTCAAAAGTCTTACCATGCGAACCGTATTCTTCTGCTTTTTGCGCCATTAAACCCACGTTAGGCACAGTCCCCATAGTACGTGGATCAAAATTGCCATTCCATTTACAGAAGTTGATCATTTCCTGATAAATACGGGCAAAGGTGGATTCTGGCATCACGGCTTTACAGTCATACTGCTTACCATCTGCGCCCCACATTTTACCGCCACTACGAATCATCGCAGGCATTGATGCATCCACAATTACATCATTTGGTGAATGGAAGTTGGTAATACCTTTTGCCGAATCGACCATGGCAAGTGCAGGACGATGTTCCTGACACGCATGTAAATCTTCAATAATTTCTTCACGTAATGAGGTCGGTAAGGTTGCGATCTTTTCATAAAGACCAGCCATGCCGTTATTCACGTTAATGCCTAACTCATTAAATAATTTGCCGTGTTTTTCAAAGGCATCTTTATAGTAAATTTTGACGCAATGACCAAACACGATCGGATGCGACACTTTCATCATGGTTGCTTTGACGTGCAATGAAAATAAAATGCCCGCTTCGCGACAGTCTTCAAGCTGCTTTTCATAAAATTCGCACAGTGCTTTTTTACTCATGAACATTGAGTCGATGATTTCGCCATCTTGCAACGCGACGTTTGGCTTGAGCACAATGGTTTTTCCACTGTTGGTAATCAATTCCATTTTCACGTTACGTGCGCGGTCAAGTGTCAGTGACTTTTCACCGTGATAGAAATCACCCTCTTCCATGTGCGACACATGCGTTTGTGACCATTGCTTCCATTCACTCATCGAGTGTGGATGCTTTTTGGCATAATTTTTTACCGCAGCAGGTGCACGACGGTCAGAGTTACCTTCACGCAACACTGGATTTACAGCAGAGCCTAAGCATTTGCCATAACGCTCTTTGATCGCGATTTCTTCTTCTGTGGCTGGGTTTTCTGGATAATCAGGAATTGCATAGCCTTTCGACTGTAGCTCTTGGATGCAAGAGATTAACTGTGATACCGACGCACTAATATTTGGAAGTTTAATGATGTTTGTATCTGGATTTTGAGTCAGACGCCCAAGCGCTTCAAGGTTATTGGTGACTTTCTGCTCGTCACATAAGTAATCTGAAAATTCTGCAAGTACACGTGCTGCAACAGAGATGTCAGTTTTAACGATTTCGATGCCCGCTGGCTTCGTAAAGGTCTCAATAATCGGTAGTAGGGAATAAGTTGCCAGTAACGGCGCCTCATCAGTCAGTGTGTAAATGATTTTTGACTTTCCACTAGCCATATATTGCCCCTTGTATTGGATATTATGTTGTTAAGAACCAAGCTTTTGACCCAGTCTCTTTAATCGATGTGCTTAAATAAAAGCAAGAGAAGTATCGGCTCTCACGTCAATGCCGTCAACGTATTCAACGTGATAACGACATTTCGAAAATAAATACCTTAAACTTCCATCTCACTGCTTTATTTCAAGTTTTGCACATATTTTAGCCATTAAAAACGACATTTATGTGAATCCCGCTGTCGAACTTCCAAAGTGCAGTCCATTTATCTCATTTTTTATTTAAATGTTCAGCCAATTTTCAAGTTTACTTTGATCTTCCACTTTTAAATCAACTGTCGTGAGTGCATTTTCCCCTGCCGTAAGCTCAAATTGCATCAACTCATCACGGCGGAACGCATACACGGTAAATGCACCTTGTTGTTTTGAATATTGTGCCAATAGTTTTTCTGAAGCCTTTAAGCTATCAATGGCAATAATCACATCTTGCGCCGACAAACCTGCTTTTGCCGCAGCACTGTCACGGCGCACTTGCTGAATCTGCACACCTTCTGTTTTATCATTGAGTTTTAAGCCAAATGGCAACGACTTGTCATTTTTAAGGGTGTAGCTGCAACCAAACTCAGGTAACAGTTGGTCGAGTGGTAATTCATCGGTGGTATAAATCAAATGATTGATCTGTTCGACCCAGTTATCGCCTGTCAGTTCCTGACATAAGTCGAAAATCGTCCGTTCATTGACTTGGATGCCTTTTTGGCTATTTTCATATAAACGTCGCATTACAGCATCAAGGCTTGAGCCACGTAAACGCAGACCTAAATCCAAACACAAGGCGACTAAACTGCCTTTGTTATAATAACTCGTACCTGCATTATTTGAATTTTCATCTTGACGATAAAACTTAATCCACGCATCAAAACTCGATTCGGAAACCGATTGAATTGCACGTCCTGGATTTTGCAAATAACGGTCAATTTGTGCTTTAAGCAATTCTAAATAGGATGTTTGCGAAATCACGCCACTACGCAATAAAATCAAATCATCGTAATAAGAAGTAAAGCCCTCGAATATCCACAATAAACTAGTGTAGCCTTCTTTCTGCAAATCATAATTGGTAAAGTTTTCAGGGCGAATAAATTTTACCAACCACGAATGAAAATATTCATGACTACATAAACCCAAAAAGCGTTGATAGTCTTTCGATGGTTCTTCGGGTTCATCCGCTTTCGGTAAATCCTCACGCGGAGTAATCAAACTGGTGCTATTACAATGCTCCAAACCACCATAACTATTACCCGTTGCTATGGTCATAAAGGTGTAATTTTGAAACGGTGCAGCGCCAAACATGTTGATTTCAGTCTGACAAATTTTTTCAATATCAGTTTTTAAACGTTCTAAATTGGTGTTGTGCTGACCTGAAATTACAAATTGATGCGGAATAGCATTGGCTTCAAAACTAAAACGACTTTGATCTGCCAACTCAAATGGACTGTCAATCAACTGATCATAATTATCCGCTTTGAGGGTAAAACGTCCTTTGACTAAACTTTTGGACGCTAAGCCTGTGGCAATTTGAAAATGCTTTAATTCATTTGGTAAGAATAATTCGACCTCGCACGGCGCATGTTCTTGATCTTGCAGCCCTAAACACACGCAAGCAGGATTGACATATAAACGTGTTTGATCGACATACGCGCCACGTACCGACAAATCATACGCATAGACATCGTATTCAACCGTAATGAGTTCATGGTCGGTATTGAATAAACGCCAGCGATTTTTTTCTAATTTTTTGATATTGAGGATGCGCCCTGCTTCATCCGAAGCGGTCACAGATTCAATATGTTTGGCAAATTCTCGAATGAGATAACTGCCTGGAATCCACGTCGGTAACCAAAGTTCTTGGTTCGGATTGGCAAGAAAACGTAGGGTGACATGAATTAGGTGTTGGCGGTAATCGTCAAACTCAATTTGGTAGTGCAACATAGTTTTTAATCATGAAAATATGAACAGTTTCACACAGCTTAGCATTTTTTTACAAAGTCATGCGCAGATGTGTTAATTGTCGGCAAAAGTTGCTGGATTATTAAAGCAAAAGGTCTTAGCATGCTTTTTTGCATTTTCTGCCATCGGATCGGCAATTCAAGGTACTTTCGTGAAATTTCTGCTCTCTCTCTTTACGTTATTTAGTCTGCTCTGTGCCAATTTTGCGCACGCCAATTTACTTAATATTGCTCCTGAAACAGTTGAAGCTCAGGCATGGTCAATCATGGACGCACAATCTGGACAGATTATTGCTGAACATAATAGTCATGCACAGCGTGCACCTGCATCTTTAACCAAAATGATGGTGGCATATATCACACTAAAAGAAATTCAAGCAGGCAAACTACATAAAGAAGATGTGCTTACTGCCACGCCTGTGGTCAGCACAGTGATGTGGGACGAATCACAAATGTATTTAAAAGCAGGCGAACAAATCTCGATTGATCAGCTTTTGGCAGGTCTGATTGTGATGTCAGCGAATGATGCAGCCGTGACTTTAGCAGAGAAAATTTCAGGCAGCGTACCGCAATTCGTGGCACGTATGAACCAAGAAGCACAAGCTCTGGGCATGAAAGATACGCATTTTAGTAATCCTGCTGGCATTACTATGAGCGATCATTATTCAACTGCAGCTGATTTGAGTTTATTGGCCAGTGCGATTGTGAAAACAACGCCTGACTATTTACATTATTCAAAAATGCCAAGTTTTAGCTATAACCAACGCTTTCATCACGCCACCAATCTGGCGCTTAAAATGGATCCAACGGCGGATGGTTTGAAAACGGGTTATACCAAAGCAGCAGGTTATAATTTGGCACTCACCGCAGAACGTTCAATTTTTAATTCGACCCTCGATAAGCGCCGTTTAATTGTAGTGGTACTCGGCACACCAAGCGCATTCAAACGCGCTGAGGTGGCACATAAACTGATGAATTTGGCGTATAGCTATACCCGTGATGAAGAAGTGATTCCCAAACAACATCTCATTGCTGAATTGCCTGTGATTAAATCGACCTTAAAAATGTTTAGAGTCGAAACGCAACAACCGACTATTGTGACCACATCTTTATACAATCAGCCTACGGCAATTGATTTAAATAATTTTGATTTAGCGACACAACGCTTACAGGTCATGGACATTAATCAGCAAATTCAAACCATTGAACCGCTTCAATCGACCAATACACACGTCAATATTGAATTGAATGAGCAGCGTTTAACTGCGCCTTTGACCCAAGCAATGAATTTGGCAACTGTGTCGATTTATCAAAATAATCAATTGATTCGCAGCTTACAAATTGAAAATGATGTACACATTGAAGAAGCCAATATTGTTCAAAAAATATTGTTGTGGTTCTCCAGTTTATTTTCAGTTTTTAGCAGTAACGATATAAAAGCTGCCAAACTTTATCCTTTAAATCAAGGGTGATCTGCTCACTATTTTTATAACGATTAACCATACAATCCTAAAAAAAGGATGGCATAATCCCCCCATCCTTTCCCAATAAAAATTTAGGTTAATCATGAGCAAAACCTTACATCAAATTGTGATTGTGGGTGGTGGCGCAGGCGGTTTAGAGCTTGCGACACAGTTAGGTGAACGTTTTGGCAGACGTAAAAATGTCAAAATTGTTTTAGTTGACCAAAACCTGACCCATATTTGGAAACCTTTGCTTCACGAAATTGCCGCTGGTTCTCTCAACCCTCATGAAGAACAAACTAATTATTTTGCCCATGCAGAAAAACACAACTTTGAATTTGTGCTCGGGACTTTAATTGAGGTCAATAAAGACCAAAAGCAGATTACCCTTGCGCCTCCTCAACTTTCTAAAGAACATACACCACAAATTCAGAGCTTAACTTACGATACATTGATCCTTGCTGTTGGTTCAGTATCGAATGATTTTGGCACTGAGGGCGTACGTGAACATTGTCATTTCTTGGATAGTCGTCAACAAGCCGATATTTTCCAACAAGATTTGTTTCATCTTTACATCGAAGCACAAAATCAACCGAATGAACGTGCGTTAAATATTGGCATTGTGGGTGCGGGTGCAACTGGTGTGGAATTGGCGGCCGAGCTGATTGAAACTACTAAAAACTTTTATCGTTATGGATTAAAGAAAATTAATCCTAAACAAGTCAAAATCACCCTGATTGAAGCCTCTGACCGTATTTTGCCAGCACTGAATGAAAAAACTGCTGCGCATAGTGCCAAACAATTGAAAAAGATGGGTATTGAAGTTCTGACCCAACATAAAGTACAAAAAGTAGATGATAGCAATGTCTATTTTGCCAATGGCAGCACCTTGCATTCAGACATCACCGTTTGGGCGGCTGGGGTCAAAGCACCGAAAGTTTTAGAATCATTTGATGATTTTAAACGCGACAAAATTAACCGTTTAATGGTTTATGCAACGCTACAAACCTATTCAGACCCAAATGTTTTTGCTTTTGGTGACTGTGCCAACTGCCAACTAGATGCACGTCAACCTCCACTGGGCCCTCGCGCTCAAGTGGCAAGTCAACAAGCGGCATTTTTAGTTGATGCAATTTCAGCACGGTTGTCAGGTTCGGTTCAGCCTATGTTTAGTTTTAGCGACAAAGGTTCTTTGGTGTCTTTAAGTCGTAACCAAGCAGTTGGAGAATTGCTCGGTGATGTAAGCGTACAAGGTTTTATTGCCAAAACCATGTATGTATCGTTGTACCGAATGCATCAAGCGGCAATTCATGGCTATACCCAAGCAGGTATGCTCACCATGAAAGACTTCTTAACACGTCGTGTACGTCCAAAAATTAAACTTTACTAGGTTGAAGTTTTTAATTTCGTACCTATTTAGAATGAAATAGTTTCAGAAAGTGGAAAAAAGTCTACAAAAACGATTTTTCACTTTATGATATACACCTAAAATTGATGACATGGATTCCAAACATGACTGCTATTGCACTTAACCACGTGGTTTCATTCCACTACACTTTAACAAACGCTGAAGGTGAAACACTTGATCAATCTCAAGGTGAACCACTTGCATATTTGCACGGCGCAGGCAACATCATTCCTGGTTTAGAAAATGCGCTTGAAGGCAAAACTGTAGGCGAAAAATTCACAGTAAACGTTCCAGCTGCGGAAGGTTACGGCGAATATAACCCTGACCTAGTGCAAGAAGTTCCAGCTCAAATGTTCCAAGGTGTAGACAACATTCAAGCAGGTATGCAATTTCAAGCTCAAACTGATGATGGCGTACAAATTGTCACTGTTAAAGCGGTTGAAGGCGACAACATTATCGTTGATGCTAACTTCCCGTTAGCAGGTCAAGATTTAACTTTTGCTGTCGAAATCATTGAAATTCGTGATGCAACACAAGAAGAACTTGATCACGGTCATGTTCACGGTGTTGGTGGTCATCACCACTAATTCATTTTTGAATTAGATCAAAAGCAAAGCTTCGGCTTTGCTTTTTTATTGCCGAATACTTTTAAAATATTAGAAAATCGCTTAGTTTGATTGACCAAGCCATTGAATCAACTGCGATGTCTCAAAACTATCAACTGATCTGGTTTCGCCAAGATTTAAGAATTCATGATCACGCTGCACTTTGGCATGCGACGCAGGCAGGTCCATGCATCGCCATTGTGATTTTATCGCCCAAACAATGGCAGTTGCATGATGATGCACCAATTAAAATTAATTTTTATTTACGTCAAATACAAAAATTACAACAAGAACTCGCCACACTAAATATCCCCCTTTTCATTCAAAAAATTGAATTATGGAAAGATATTCCAAACTTTTTTGAAAATTTGATACAAACAAACGATTTTCAAAATATCTATGCCAATATCGAACTTGGCGTGAATGAATTACAACGTGATCAGGCTGTACAAAAACTTCTGAATCAAAATCAAAAAGAACTCATGCTTTTTCATGATCGAACGCTCTTTCCAGTCACTTCAATCCGAAATCAGTCCAACTTGCCTTACCAAGTCTTTGGCGCGTTTAAAAAAAACTGTTATCAACGCTTACAGCATAGCTTGCCACAATGTTATCCATCTCCTGAGATTCAACAGCCGATTGATTTCGATTTATTCCATTTAGCAAATACAGATCTCAAGCAAATACAATTCGAATATGCTGAAAAGATAGAAAAAGCGAATACAGAGATTTGGGAAGTAGGTGAATTACACGCACTTAATTTATTAGATCAATTTATAGATGAACGATTAGCCGATTATAAAATTGCACGAGACTTGCCTGCACACTCAGGAACAAGTCAGCTTGCAGCGTATTTAAATATTGGCATACTTTCAATACGGCAATGTCTTCAGGCTTTGTTCCGCGAACAACACGGCAATTTTGTGATTCATTCGGAAGGACAACAGACATGGTTAGATGAACTGCTCTGGCGTGAATTTTATCAGCATATTTTGTTTGATTTTCCTCACGTTTCTAAACATCTCCCCTTCAAAACCTCGACTCAACAGATTGTGTGGCGAGAAGATCCGATCGGTTTAGAACAATGGCAGCAAGCTCAAACTGGTATTCCAATAATCGATGCGGGTATGCGTCAATTATTGGCAACAGGTTGGATGCACAATCGGGTCAGGATGATTTGCGCTATGTTTTTAAGTAAAAATTTGCTCATTGATTGGCGCAAAGGCGAACAGTGGTTTATGCAGCATTTAATTGATGGTGATTTGGCTGCCAATAATGGCGGTTGGCAATGGTGTGCTTCCACAGGAACCGATTCTGTGCCTTATTTCCGAGTGTTTAATCCAATCAGTCAATCACAAAAGTTTGATTCAAATGGCGACTATATACGCACATGGGTTCCTGAACTTGCGCATTTAGACGCGAAAACAATTCATGAACCTTTTGTCAAAAATCCTGAGCTGGAATTGGACTATCCCAAACCGATAGTCGACTTAAAAACCAGCCGTTTAAGAGCCATTGAAGCATTTAAATCATATTTGCACTAATTGATAGTCAGTGAAGCAAATGCCATTCAACAATTAAATAATGGTTATTATTTGCATGCTTTTTTGCTTTTACGTTATGGTGAATACAAATAATACGAGACTTAAATCATGTCTATTTTAGAATTACTAGAAATAAAACATCCTATTTTTCTCGCACCGATGGCAGGCGTTTCGACGCCTGAACTTGCCGCAGAAGTATCGAATCATGGCGCATTGGGTTCTTTGGGCTTAGGCGCGAATACACCAGAAACAGCGAGAGCGCAAATTTTAGAAACGCAAGCTTTGACCGATCAACCCTTTCAGGTGAACTTTTTTTGTCACCAACCGCAACCGTTAAATCTTGAAAAAGCGCAAGTGTGGATAGAATATTTAACACCTCAATTTGCACAATTTAACGCCACGCCCCCGACACAACTCAACTGCATTTATCCGAGTTTTTTAGACAACGATGATTTTTTAAATGTTGTGTTAGAAACCAGTCCTAAAGCAGTGAGTTTTCATTTTGGACTTCCACTGCCCCATCAAATTCAGGCATTAAAAAATGCAGGCATCGTTACGATGGTTTCAGCCACCAATTTGCTTGAAGCCCAAGCAATTGAAGCGGCAGGAATTGACATTATTATTGCACAAGGGATTGAGGCTGGAGGACACCGCGGTATATTCAATCAAAACTTTGATGCTGCACTGAGCACTGGTGATTTAGTAAAACTGATCACCAAACACTGTCACTGCCCTGTAGTTGCAGCAGGCGGCATTATGAATGGTGAACAAGCTAAGTCAATCATGAAACTCGGTGCAACGGCAGTTCAAATGGGAACGGCATTTGTACAATGTAAAAGTTCAAGTGCAAATGTGGCATATCGCAAGGCATTATTTACCCAAAAAATTACGCAAATCAGTGCCAGTTTATCAGGTCGTCCAGCTAGAGGATTATTAGGTTCGTGGCATACGCAAATTGACGCGCCACATCGCCCTGATTTACCTGAATATCCTTACACTTATGATATTACCAAACAGCTTATGGCGATTGCCAGTCAACATCAGGACTTCAGTTATCATGCTTTTTGGGCAGGCAGTAATGTCGCACAAATTCGTGAATTGGAAGCTGCCGATTTGATAAATCAATTGGTCTTAGAAATGAAAAGTAGCTAAAAATTCACACAAAAAACCGACGTTTTATCGTCGGTTTTTTTTACTGCTACTTCTTCAGTTTTATTTAATTGCTTCAAGCAAAGCCTGTTGCGAATTATGTGGCACTTCGCCTTCCGCAAGTTGAGCACGCTCCCATACACCATCGCCTCTTAACAACCATGCTTGTTGATTATCTTTAAGATAATTCAATAACCCTAGCTGATAAATACGTTTTTTCGCTGTAGGTTCTTCAATTGGGAAACAAGCTTCCACACGATTGAACAGGTTTCGATCCATCCAGTCTGCGCTTGAACAATAAATACGTGGATTGCCATTGTTACTAAAATAATAAACACGAGTATGTTCTAAGAAACGTCCCACAATTGAACGCACACGAATATTTTCCGAAAGATTTGGCAAACCTGGACGTAAACAACAAATTGAACGAATAATCAGGTCAATTTGTACACCTGCTTGAGATGCCTCGTACAACTTATTAATGAGTTGAACTTCAGTTAGCGCATTCACTTTAACGATGATTTGTGCCGATTTTCCTGCTTTGGCATTGGCAATTTCTTCATCAATATAATTAATCAATTGCGCATGTAAGGTAAATGGCGCATGAAGCAGCTTTTTCGGCTTCGCCATTTTTCCCATACCAGTCAGTTCTTGGAAGATTCGATGCACATCTTCACAAATATCTTTATCAGTGGTCATCAAACCATAATCGGTATAAATACGTGCATTGGTCGCGTGGTAGTTACCTGTACCCAAATGCACATAACGCACTAGTTTATTATTTTCACGGCGCACCACCAAAATCATTTTGGCATGGGTTTTATAGCCGACGATACCATACACCACCACTGCACCCGCTTCTTGCAATACGTTTGCCACTTCGATGTTAGATTCTTCATCAAAACGCGCACGTAGTTCGATAACTGCGGTCACCTCTTTACCATTACGTGCCGCTTCAGCCAAAACCTGCACGATTTCGGAATCTGCCCCACTACGATACAAAGTTTGTTTAATCGCTAAGACTTGCGGATCGCGTGCTGCTTCACGTAATAACTGAATAACAGGTGCAAATGATTCAAACGGATGATGCAGTAAAATATCTTGTTTTTGCATAGCCGAAAAAATACTTTCCGATTTCTTAAACACTTTTGGAATGACTGGTGTATGTGAGTCATAACGTAAATGCGGACGCTTAAAATTAGACAATAATCGCGCTAAATTCACAGGCCCATCTACGCGATAAAGCTGTTCTTCATTTAAATCAAATTCATTTAGCAAATATTCATAAATTGGTTTAGGACAATTATGCGTCACTTCCAAACGCGCAGCACGTCCGAAACGACGAGAGCTGAGTTCACCTTTCAGTGCCTTGGCTAAATCTTCCACATCTTCGTTTAAGGCTAAATCGGCATTACGCGTAACACGAAATTGATAACAACCTGTTGCCGTCATGCCTGGGAACAAGTCAGAAATATGCTCATGAATAATGGCAGAGAGCATCACATGGTGTTCTTTGCCATCCGTAAGTTCATCGGGTAAACGCACCACTCGTGGTAAAGAACGAGGTGCAGGTACAACCGCCAAATCAATTTGACGACCAAATGCGTCCTTACCCTCTAAAGTGACAATAAAATTCAGACTTTTATTCACTAAGCGTGGGAATGGATGCGCAGGATCAAGGCTAATTGGCGTTAAAACTGGGGCAACTTGTTCCAGAAAATATTTTTTAATCCATGCGGACTGCGCAGGAGATAATTCACCACGGCGTAAAAAGCAAATATCTGCTTCACGCAATTTTGGTAAAATTTCTTCATTCAAAATTCGGTATTGGCGTTCAATTGCCGCATGAGCAGTTTTTGAAATTTCTTCCATCACTTGTCTTGGGGTTAGACCATCTGGCGTTCGACTTTCATTGCCTAAAGTCAGTTGTTCCATCACCCCCGCAACACGAATTTCAAAAAATTCATCTAGATTCCGTGAAAAAATCAGTAAGAAATTCATGCGTTCCAATAACGGGTGAAGTGGGTCGACTGCCTGTTCAAGCACACGTAAATGGAAATCGAGAATAGACAATTCACGATTGATATAACGATCGTTGTAGCTGTATTCTGTTGGCGTTGTAGTCGTCACTGCGGTATTCATACTGAACCTTATCGCGTTGTCTTTGATCAAGTGATGATTTAAGTATGCTGCAAAATTATGTCAATTTGATAAAAAAGCCCAAAAAATTTGGGCTTTTTAAAAATTAATTTGATGATTGTGGAATTTGTGTGCCATTCATATATTTTAAAATGGCTCGTTTGCGATATTGCAACTTACGATCATTGCGATGGTCTTGATAATATTTAGGATTTGGCAATAACGCAGCTAAAAATGCCGCCTGCTCTCGACTTAAACTTTTGGAACTTCTACCATAATAAAATTGCGATGCTGCTTCTACGCCATAAATGTTTTGCCCGAATTCGACCGAGTTCATATACACTTCTAAAATTCGCTGCTTCGACCACATCCGCTCCATCATCCACGTTGCGATAACTTCTTGTCCTTTGCGAATAAATGAGCGCTGATTATATAAAAATAAGTTCTTCGCCAATTGTTGAGAGATGGTTGATCCACCCGCCACAATTTTGCCTTTTTCGCTGTTACGTTCTAAGGCATCTTGAATCCCTGCAATGTCAAATCCATGATGATGGATAAATTTAGCATCTTCCGCCGCTAAAATCGCATGCTTAAAGTTATTGCTAATTTGATCATAATCGCGCCAATCCTGTTGAATTGGTTTTAAATCTGTCCAATAGTCCAAACGCATAAACATGGTCGTTTCAACTGGCTGCGTACGCCACCAAGCCAAACTGGCAAAAATCCACAATTGAATGAGTAAAATCACACCAATCACTAACATGACTGCACGTGCTAAAAAAACTTTCATTTAAGTACATCACTCCGTTGTAGATAGGCCTGCAACATATCAGCAGTGCCTTTATTCATGCTAAGCTATTTTTCATTACAAGAATCAATCACGACTTAAAATATGACTGAATTAACGCCACCACATCGCATTGAAAAATTGCAAATCCACGCTTGGTGGTTTACTGCGTTATTGATTGGCATTAATGTCGGATTGTTTGCTTGGCAAATTATTTCAGGTGTGAATATTACCGACCCTTCCTCTATTGATGCAATTGCTTGGGGCGCAGATTTTACCCCTTTGACCTTTTCTGGGCAGCCTGAACGACTATTCAGCAGTATGTTTTTTCATTTCGGCATGATTCACTTAATGCTGAATATGTGGGCATTATACATTTTTGGTGGTGTGGCAGAGCAGTTATTCGGTCGTATTTATTACATCGGAATGTACTTTCTTGCAGG
>JAVXBC010000017.1:0-4588 GCA_036660195.1 Acinetobacter sp. | reverse complement strand
TGGCAGAGCAGTTATTCGGTCGTATTTATTACATCGGAATGTACTTTCTTGCAGGGTTGATGGGCAGCGTTCTTTCAAGTTATATCAGCATTCGTGATGGTTATGCACTTTTGCAAAACTTCGACCCTTCCCACTTACCACATATAAGCGCAGGCGCATCAGGTGCAGTGATGGGTTTGGGGGCGGCACTCACTGTCATTTCACTATTTCCCGCTTTACCACAGCAACGTTTTTTGCTGGATAAGAAATCATTATTGATGATTATGGCAATTAACCTCGTATTTGGTTTTACTGTTTCAGGCATCAATAACGCAGCTCATATTGGCGGAATGATCATGGGGGTATTGTTGGCAAGTGCATGGTATTTCAGTCAAAAACGACCATCTAAAAGAATCATTCAAATATTGGCTTTAGTCATTGCGACGATTTTATTATTCTGTTTCTATTTTTATTGCACAAAATTAAGCGCAGGACTCAATCCGTTGTGGCATGAAATCCTGCGTCAAAATCAATTCGGTTTTTAAGATTGATTCATTTCTCGTAAGCTTTGTAGAGGTGGTATATCGCATAAATAGCTTAAACGATAACGACCAATGAGTAGACAAATCAACATCATCCCGAGCGGTAGTATTAACCAAATTTCAGGATGCCATTGAACAGTCATTTGCATTTTATAACTAGCAACTGCGCTGATCACTTCAGCAAAAAGACAAGCAACGATACCCGCCAAAAATCCAATAAAACCTATTTCCATACTCAGCATCTGTTTTAATTTTTGTTTGGCAATACCAAAAGAACGCAATAATGCGACTTCTCTGCGACGCTCATCCATCAACACATTTAAGCAAGCCAAAAGCACTAACACGCCTGACAAACCCACCAATGCTGCAAGTACCGTCACGATTTGTACCAACACATTCATCAGACGTTTAACTTCGTCCAAAACTCGCCCAACATCAATCAAAACCGTATTGGAAAACTGCTGAATCAGTTGCACCATTTTGGCTTGATCGGTTGGCGGTACGTAAAAACTACCTAAATAGCTGCCTGCATTTTCATCCATGGTCTTAGGTGAAAAGATAAAGAAGAAATTAGGACTAAAACTTTCCCACTCCACGGAACGTAAGTTAACAACCTTCGCATCCAACGTGCCTTCAGGCAGACTAAAACTAAGTCGATCACCAATTTGAATTCCCAACTCATTCGCTAATTTGGCTTCTACAGAAACTTGTCCCGTGCGGCTAAACATCGGATTTCCTTGTGTAATGACATTGTCCTGTGGAAATTGACTGGCTTGCGTCAAATTAAGCTCACGGCGCAATGAATTATTTTGCTTGATCAGTTCAGGCGTAAATGCTTGTCCATTTTTAGCAATCAAACGCCCACGAATATTGGGGTAAAGTGGCGTCGACTGCCAGCCATTTTGCTCAAGCTGTTGTTTAAACTGCGGCATATCAAACGGTGGTAAACCATAGACAAATTGATTCGGTGTCCCTTCTGGGAGTTGCTGTTGCCAACGTTCTAACAAGTCTGTTCTTAAAACGCTCAAGACCGTAATTAAACTCAAACCCAATGCAAGCGCTGTAATTTGTAATGCTGTCTGATGTGGAATTCGTACATAAGCGGATAAAGGATGTTTAAGCCTTTTGATGGTTTTGAGTAATAACCAAGTCAGCGCAAACATCACTGCACAAAGGAGTAAAATTGCGCTGAGCACCAATAAACTCAAGCTTAAATTTTCGCTCAAAACCAAACTAAAAATTACCAAACTGGTAATACCAACGGCAAACATGGCGATAAACGATTTACGCGAACGCTCTTGTTGGCGTATCACTCGAATTGGTGGGGTATTTAACAACTCCCAAATACTGGGCAAGATAAACCCAATCAACACCATTACACTGGTAAAAATCGCAATGGGCAATGCCATGAGTAAATCCGAAATGGCAAAATTCAGCTGTAATTGTGGAATCAGTTGCAACATCAATTGCAATAAACTATACCCCAACCCAATGCCAATCGTGCTGCCAAGTACAATCGATACTGCACTGACAATCGCAAGTAAGGTCAAATACGCTTGTAAAATCTGTCTTTTACTTGCCCCTAAACAGCGCATCAACGCGATATGATCTTGGTTCTGCTGTACATAACGTTGACTGGTTAGAGCAATCGCAATCCCACACAATAATATCGTGAGTAAATTAGCAAGCTGTAAAAAGGTATCTAAATTTTCAATTGGTTTCATCAAGCGTGTATTGGATTCACCAGCATCGCGCAGCCTGAGAGATGTTGCTTCACCATTTTCAGCAGATTGTGCGTTTTGCTGTTCCGAGTCTGGCAGCTGCTTAGTTTGTTGTTTAAATATATTTTGAAAGGTTTCTACTTGATCTGGCTGCCCTGCCATCAATAAGCGATATTCTATTCGACTTCCCACCTGAACCGCATTGGTTTTAGCTATATCTGCTTGATGAATGATGACTGTTGGTGAAAAACCAGAGAAGCCTAACTCTTGATTCGAGTCATGTTCAATCACACCTGTCACTGTAAATTGACCATCTGCAATGGCAACCTGATCTCCCAGTTTAGCCTGTAATAAATCCATCGCTCGCGGACTAAGCCAGACCTGACTTTGCTGGATGGTGGTGGATTTAGGCTTTATTTCTAATTTTCCACGTAACGGAAAATGTGCATCCACAGCTTTAACATTTACCATCACAAACTGGTTTTGGGTATGTGCCATCGAACTAAATGTCGTTACAGCGGCTTGTTTTAGCTGTAATTTTTCTGCATGTTGCAACCAAGTGGCTTGAATTGGGTCATGATCAGATAAAACTAAATCCGCACCTAACATCTCAGCGGCTTGCAGCGTTACTGCATTCTGCACTTGCTGATTACTGAACTTTAAAGCGGTTGTGGTACTAATCGCCAATGATAAGGCAATGATCAATAAATACAGTCCACCTGTACGAAAGCTTTGTAGCAGAAGCGGTTTGAAAATGGCATTCATCTTCCCGCCTCGCTCTGTACAATTTCCTGAATTTGACCATCCACCAATTTCACATGCCGCTGACATAACGCCGCTAGATTTTGATCATGCGTGACGAGCACTAAGGTTGTGCCTAATTCTTTATTTAGATCAAATAAAAGTTGTTCAATTTCTGCTGCGGTTTGCCCATCTAAATTACCAGTCGGCTCATCTGCAAAAATGATTTTGGGTTCAGCAATCAACGCTCGCGCGATCGCAACACGCTGTTGCTCACCACCTGATAAGACCTTCGGGGTTTGCTGAGCTTGACGGATTAAACCGACTCGTTCCAACCATGCCAAGGCTTTTTGTTCTGCCTGTTTAAAGTTGAAATCGGGCTGCAAGCGTAAAGGCAACATCACATTTTCTAAGGCACTGAGCTGTGGTAACAACTGAAAGGACTGAAATACAAAACCAATATTTTCGAGGCGAACTTGGGCACGCTGTTCTTCAGATAAGCTATGCACGGCTTGTCCGCATACTATTAATTCACCTGAACTTGCTTGATCGAGAGTTGCCAAAATTCCAAGCAAGGTGGATTTACCTGAGCCTGAACGCCCTGTAATCGCAATTTGTTCACCTTGAGCAATCTCTAAATCTATGTCTTTTAAAATGGTGAGATTTTGCTGATGAATTTGAATATTTTGTGTAACTTTCCGAGCAGAAATAATCGGTTGTGGCATGATGTCAGTTACCCTTGAGAACAAATTTGAAGTGCAATGCAAAACGCTAAAGTGATCTTATCAATCATTAAAATACTGGGAATTCTAAGCATTAGTTGCATATCGACTGTGGTTTCAGCCAAAACCATTCTCATCGTAGGAGATAGTCTTAGCGCAGCTTATGGCATCGCTCCCAAACAGGGTTGGGTGCAATTATTACAGCAACGCTTAGACCAACAGTATCCGAAACAACACAAGGTGGTCAATGCAAGTGTCAGTGGTGAAACGACTAGCGGTGCACTAGCAAGACTGCCAAAATTATTGCAGACTTACCAACCTCAAGTGGTGGTGATTGAACTTGGCGGAAATGATGGCTTGCGTGGTCAACCGCCACAGATGATTCAAAATAACTTAGCGCAATTGATACAGCTCAGTCAAAAAAATAAAGCCACTGTTTTACTATTTGGTATGAAAATACCGCCGAATTATGGCACAGCGTATAGCGCTGCATTTGAGAAAAATTATCAGGTGGTTAGTCAACAATATAAAATTAAACTGCTACCTTTTTTCCTTGATGGTGTCGCAGGGCATAAAAATTTAATCCAAAATGATCAAATTCATCCAAATGCTAAAGCACAACCGATGTTACTCAATTTAGCTTACCCATATATTAAAGGTGCTCTATAAGCACCTTTAATATTTAAATCAAATCTATTTTAAAAATCAAAGAATGTGACTTCACCTGATTCCAGTGAATATTCTGCACCAACCACAATCAACTTGCCCTTTTCAATCAAGCTTTCTAATACCGCAGAACCATGACGTAATTGATTCACCGATGAAAAGACATTGGAACGAATGGCATGGGTCGATAATTTCTTCAAATCATTTTTAAGTTCGG
>JAVXBC010000016.1:0-35246 GCA_036660195.1 Acinetobacter sp. | reverse complement strand
CTCGTTTTTCAACATTGCATTTGCGTGTAATGGGATATCTGGACGGCTCCAAGCGTCTTGTGCTGGAGACAAGTCATCAGTATTGGTTTCACCAGTTACTTTGAACACAGTGATTTTGATTTCTTCAGGAACATCTGCACGGCTTGTAAACCATTCAGCATCTGCCCAAGATTGTAAAACAGCTTTCGCATTGGCATTACCTGCTTTTGCTTTGTCTGCTACATCATGGAATGCATCAAATACAAGAAGTGTTTTCTTCAATGCTTCAGCCGCTAATTCAGAAAGCGCAGCATCATCAAGAAGAGAAACTAACGGTGCAACGTTATAACCACCAAGCATCGTACCTAATAGGTAAACTGCACGCTCTTTAGTTACAAGTGGTGAAGTCGCTTCACCTTTTGCAAGTGCAGCTAAGAAAGCCGCTTTTACATAAGCTGCTTGGTCAACACCTGCTGGAACACGATTTTCAAGCAAATCAACTAAGTAAGCTTCTTCGCCTGCTGGTGGGTTTTTTAATAATGCAACCAATTCAGCAGTTTGAGCATCATCAAGTGGCTTCGGTGGGACTCCGAGTGCAGCACGTTCTTCTACGTGTTGGCGGTAAGCTTCTAGCACGGTGATATTCCTCTTCTTTAAAAAATTATTTGTGAGTTCCAGCTTTGTACAGGTTTCACAAATAATATGGATAGCAAAATTTTACTCGACTTCGCGTTAAAAGTTAATGCAACAAAAGCATTTATACGTGATGACCATTATTTTATGGCGAAATGTTCATCCGTTTTTGCCAGTTGTGCAATTTAGCGTAAATCTAATAAAACCGTATAAACCTATAAAAAAAGACAACTAGGTTGTCTTTTTGGGGTGTTTAAAATGACTTGTATGTCGGCATTTTGTCGTGAGGCGTTGCCAAGCATTGCTGCATAAATTGTTGTTTCAATTTTTCACGAATTGCATCAGGGTCGCCTTTAAGCTGCTCGACTGGCAATGCATATACATTTTCAAGAATTTTAAAGATAAATTGACGGGTCATTTCATCTTCGATTTTGCTCGCATGTTCAGTGGCTTGCTTCTGGTCTATACCATTTTGACGATCTAAGGTGATTGAACGTGCTGCATTGCCCACACTGACACAATAACCATGCCATTGCTCGGCAGGTGTTAATGGCTTTTTCTCAGCACATGCGCCTAGAAGTAACGCAACTGCAATCAATACAACTTTTTTCATCATCATACTGCGGTTAAATTGATGCGCATATCATACTAAAACTTGTCTGTTTTGCCAAAAGGAAAGCTTGAAATTGAGAGTCTCCTTCACCAAAACATACAAATTATTTGCTACAACGCATGTTGTTGACTGTCTTGGTACATTTTGCGCCATTGGCAGCTAAGTAGGTATTGCCCGCGACCAAATTAAAACGCTTCCCTGTGGTATCTATGCATCGGACACCATTACAACTTTTAACGTAATAAAGTGTTTCTGTGGTCGTAGCCAAATTTGCATTCGACACGCTGGTCGCTGGAGCTGTTTTAGGCACTTGAGAGGTATTTGTTGCTGGGTTTTTAGTAGGTTGAACTGGCGCTGCTGTTTTTTGAATTTGGGTCGGAGCTGCCGTTTTCTGTGCATGAACAGGTGCAGTCGTTATCATTTTTGGATTTTGAACTGGTGCGGTCGTTTTTGGATTTTGAGTCGTCACTTTCTGACTTGAAGCAGGCGCGGTATATTTCTGATTTTGGGTCGTTACTTGAGGATATCTGTTCGCTGAACTTAATGTTTGAGCCGTTGCAACTTGATTGGCTTTTTTCTTTGCAGGATCAAGCTGTGGGTCGATTCTTTTATTTGGCGGAGGATTTGCCGAATAGGTGGTGACTCCATTTGCATCCACCCATTTATAATATTCTTGCGCATGTGTTTGGAAGCCACAACTGAGTAATCCTAAATTTAGAACGACACAAAGTTGACTTAAAGTGACAAATTTCATCCTTTTCCTCCAGAAAGCGACACAAACGCTTAAAATTCAATTATTTAAATTAATTTTACCACATTCTGACCTTAAAAATATATGGCGCGTGACACCGTTTTTCAGCATCACTCGCCATATTTTTATTCGTTTAGAAACGCCAATTATAAAATAAATCTATCGCACGTTCTAAAGATTGGCTTGCTTCTAAATATAAGCGACGATTCATTTGATAACGCAACGTCAGTTTATTGACTGGGGTAAACACACCGATACCATAGCGAATAAACAAATCAGGTGTGATATAGCCCGTCAGGCTCACTTGGGTATCATCTCCTGTTCCTTGTGCATCTAAAGCAAGCCCGCTAAAGCCAAAGGTACGCCCAATTTGATTGGTGAGTGCTCTCGTTCCACCCAAGCCCATACTCAGCCCAGCCGCGGCAATAGTGTTATTTACATCAGACTTAAAGCCTTCGGTATTACTCAACCCGCTGCCACCTTCATTAATACGTCCTGTAACCAACGCATTGAGTGCTTCTTGTTCAGATAGTCCTGCATCACTATATACCTGAATATTTGGCACAGTTGCAGTACCCGTTACACGCACGCCAACAGTACTCCCTTGCACCGCTTTATTGGCATCGATATCGAGGGTCGGATTGGCAAGTGGCCCATTAAAACGTGCAATGGCACGATTCAAATCTAAGCTTTGCCCATACGCTTCAATTTTGACTTTTTGACTCACACCAATCGCACCTGTGGCACGCATGGCTGTTTCCAAACCACGTTGCGATAAATGCAATCGCCCAAGCAATGGAATATTACTTTCAAAGCCTTGGAAGATCACTTGATTACCCAGTGACACCGTCATATCAGCACGGATATCCCACGGTTTAGCTGCTTTCAATGTGGCGAGTAAATCCTGCCCTTGTTTTACCACCCGAACATCGGGAGAAAGATTGACCACTTGTGCGGTCGACTCAGGCATTGAGATACGGGCACGAGGAATCTCTACGTTGCCTTTTAAACTCAAACGTCGGTCAAATGGATAAACATCTAAACTTAAATCAGGTTCAACAATCGCTGTGATCATGGGTGCTTGACGTACTAAGAGATTGTCGCCTTTTAAAGTCAACGCCAAATGTGCTTCATTTTTCCAGTCAAAATTTCCTTTTAAGCGTCCAACACCTTGTCCGCTATTAAATGCACCATCAATACTGGCGTTGTCTTGTCGAATTGAGGAATACAATTGAATATTGGTTAAGTTCACGGGCAATGAAATCATGCTGATTGCGCCATTTTTTAAGCGCATTTCACCTGTAAATTGCGGTTGAGTTAAGGTTCCATTGAGCTTTCCTGCAAGTGCCAAAGTACCCGCCATCGAGCGTACATCTTTAATAAATGGTTTAAAGATTTTTAACTGCACATCGTCCAACGCAATTTCGCCTCGCATTGGTTTACCAGCTTGGAACGGATTTACAATCACATTGGCATAGCCCGTTCCAATATCTGGCGTTTTCATATCGAGTCTGAACAACAAACCATCACTAACACTTTTTGCAATGAGTCCAAGTTCATTATAAATCACCGTTGTTGCAGGGTCTTGCGGGTCTTCTGCTGCCAAACCAATCTCACCTTTACGTGTAACTAAGCGTGCATCCAATTTAGGTTGTGTACCTTTTGCCCAAGATGCTTTTGCATAACCATCGAGTTGACCTGTTACCGCTAAACCTTCTGGCATGAATGCCGCAAAGTCATTTAAATCTAAGCCCTTAGTGATGACTGAGAAATGCCCTTGAGCTTGTGCGATTTGCGCAGCTTGGTCTAAACACAATTGACTATGTGAACTTTGCCAACAATGTTGACCGATATATAACTCCGATTTTGCAGCTGTATAAATAATTGCAGCATTTTGATTTTGTACCAAATTGATACGGCGTGATTTAAAATTGCCTTGTTGCAATTGACCATACCAATCATTTTTCGGATTAAAGCCACCTGCCAATTGTAGATAAAAATTCGATTGGCGGTTTTTACTGTCCACTTTAAGTAGATGTGCTTTCCGCGTACCTGACAATTGAACAGTCGCATTTTCAATTTCACGTTTGCCATTACGTAAATGGTCAATTTTTGCAGTTAATTGCGTTGGCGTAGTTTCGGAAGTAGGCAGTTGCCCTTGAATGCGCAGCGATTGAATGCTTACAATATTCTTGTAGGCAAACTTATCAACAGCAATATTTGCAGTGGCTCTTAAATGCGGTTGCGACTGCACATTCAAACTACCGTAAGCACGTCCTTGTAAGCCTGGATATAACTCGTATAAGGCAGGCGCATTCAGTTTAATCCGTAAATTTTGTGCATTTCCCGTGGCTTGAAGTTGATTTTGAGCATAAGCAAAGAATAAATCATTGGCTTCAAACTGTTGTGGTAAGAATCCTTTTTGCTTAGCGTCAAGCAGTACCGTTAAATTACCTCGTCCACGAATTGGTTTATTGTTAATAAAACCTGCGACATTTAACTGACGAATATCCACGCGTTTTAAATGATCTGACCAAACCCCTTGCGATTTCACTCGACCCGAAAGTTCACCTTTAACGCTCGACACAAAGTAATGCGGCTTAAAACGTACCAATGAAGCATCAACATCCCATGCCAATTGATTTTTAAGATTGACTGCACCTGTGGCATAAATTTTACCTGCAACACCATCATGCTTTAATTCATTAATTTTGATGTATTGCGGTGTGCCTGCGAGATTTATTTTTAATAAGCCATTGCCCTGATTTAAGGCATTTAACGAACCATCATAATTGACTGCGAAACTTTTAAAGCCTCCACCCGATTTAGGATCATTGAACATCAAAGCAACGGTACTTTTTCCTTTTAATGCAATGGTTTCCTTACGATCTGCTTGTGCCAATTGCCCCGTTAAATCAACTGCATTTAGTTGAATAATTTGTTGATTTGGTTTGGCAAAACCACTCGCTTTAATTTCACCATTTAACAAATTCACAGGTGCAGATGCAGCCACAGTTTGAGGATTAAAGTTTTCAGCTTTCAGATTCGCTTGCCATGCCAGTAGTTGCTTCTCTTTCGGCAAGGTGACTTTTGCTTGTCCGACCAAACTGCCGTTGGCTGCTTGATAACGAAAATTTTCAATATTTAAAAGATTGCCTTTTAGATCAAGGCGAGCGTTGTATTGTCCTGTAGGTAATAATGCTTTTTCGTGCGCACGAACTGTCGTCGATACTTCAATATCTTGCTGAGTATCTTTTAAAGTAACTTTGGTATGCCCCTCAGCACTACTTAACCAACCAATATAGGGCACAGCACGGTCAATGCCTTGCCAAGCCACATCCAAAAACATCGATTGTGCTTTATTATTTTGCGCTTTAGCTTGATTTAATTGCACCGCCCAAGATTCGTATTGATCAAATGCCAATTGCGCATTCACCTCCAAGCCCTTTTCCATAGAGCCTTTCGAATGAATATTTGCATCAATATTGGGGGGTAAAAAGTCACGTGCGATTTGCGGCAAGGCTTTATCTTTAGGGTCGAGTTTATCTAAACGCCCTTTTATATCCCAAGACACATGATGATGCCAATTGACCAAGCCATTTAAAGCGACCGTTCCATTCATGACTTGACCATTAAAATCCTGAATATTCAGCTGATTTTTTAAGTCAGTGTGCATAAGCGCATTGTATTTCCCTTCGGGAATTTGCTCACCTTTTAAGTCAGTATCTAAATTTAACAACAGCTTTTGAATATCACCGTTGAATCGAACAATACCGTCTTTGGCAAAAAGCTTTTGTTTTTTTAGAATAGGTAAATGATAGTTTTTAAGGGATAATTCGCCTTTCATCGGCACATGTGGACGTACAGGATGTACCACAGCCCAACCTGAAAGCAAATCTGGGGTTCGCGTTGCTACACCTGCTACAATCGTATCCAAACTGCCTGTTGCTACCACTTTGATGGTATGAATATCCAAACTTTTAAGTGAAGGAATCATCAAATCCGCTTTGGCATCTAAAGGATATTTTCCTTTAAAATCCATTTCACCAGTCGCATTTTGAACGGCTAAATAGCCCATATTCATACGTGAATCTTTGAATTTGAGTTTGGTTTCTGACCAAAGCGCATCTTTCAAATAAACATCATGGAAAGTGGTTTTTGAGGTGAGCGTTTTTATTTCTAAATGATCAACCGTACCTTCATCGACCCTCAACACAAAAGGTAATTTAATTGGGTCGAACGCAAAAGGCTTACCTGATGATGGTTTGTGATTGCTTATTTTTAAATTACGCACATCGGCATGGCTTAAATGGACTTCTTTTTTGAGTATGGCTCTCCATCCCAGCGACACATCGGCACGATCAAGCGTAACATCAGTGGTTTTCAAAGTGACCACGATATTTTTTAATATGATGCCTGTTAATAAATTACCACTTTCATATTCATAACGAATCATTTTTTGGCTTGGCAATGCACGCTCTAATAAAAAGCGACTGCCTTTATCGGTAGACATCATGACTGCAAGTGAACTGACCAACAATAGCAGGATAATCAACACCACCAACGCAATACTCCGCAGTATGCGCCGTCTCCGTTTTGGCTCAACGGGTGGAATGTGTTGTTCTGCTACGTCTTCCGTCATAATCAACCTGAAATGCTTGTGCTCGTTATAGGACTATAAATGGTTAAAGTTGCGGGCCAATAAAGAAATGCAATCGAATTGGATTGTTGTCATTTGAAATGCCCGATGCCACATCTAAGCGAATTGAACCAATCGGTGATTTCCAGCGAATACCCACCCCAACGCTATATTCAGTTGGGTTAGTGAATTGTTTATCGTAAGCATTTCCGACATCTGAAAATATTGCTGCACGCCATCCCTCTTTGAATTGATAATTATATTCGAGTGAACCAACCGCTAAAGCTTGCCCCCCTAATTTATAACCATTTTCTTCAGGGGATAAACTTTTATAATCGAAGCCACGAATAGACTGATCGCCACCTGTAAAAAATCTTAAGTTATACGGTACTTTATTGAAATCATCGGTAAAAATATAACTGGCATCGGCACGCCCCACAACTTGATGATCGTCATTTTCACCCAGCGAATAAATAAAACGCCAACCTGCACCCAATATCGCCATATTGGCATCGGACAGTAAAGACTCAGAACCCAGTTCAACTTTATAGGTTTGTTTAAAACCTTTGGTTGGATTTAAACGCGTATTGGTATTGGTTTTTGAAGCTTCATAACTCAGCAAAAGTGACTGTTGTTCGGCATTCGTCCCAGTCGCCTTAAAAGCATCAGGTAAATCTGCAACATCGACCTCACCTTTTTTGGTTAAACGATCTAAACGATAGCGCATGCCATAAATATGTTGCCAATTACCCAACGGCTTTTTAATAACACGCTCGCCACCCACTACAGCAGATTCAACCAATAAATTAATATTCGGCCCAATATCATCTCGCTCTTCGCGCTCATATCCACCGACAAGGTTAATATAATCATTCAAAGGATGAGTATAGGGAATGCTATAACGCCCATCGATAGACTGACGAATTTGCGATACCTCGAAGTTAGCGTCGAAGGAATGTCCATACTGATTCACAATGGCACGACGATATTGGCTACGTAAACGCGCCCCTGTATCCGTTCCATAACCAATACCAGTTTCTAAACTATTCAATTTATCGGCATTCAGTGTCACGATAACTGGAATTTTCTTTTCGATTCTTACTTGTTTTTCCAATTTCTGACGTTCGTCTTCTTCATCGTCATGTAAGTGTGAATCTGTGCGTGCCAGTTCTCTTTTTTCATCTAGCTGATTCCCCGTAAATTGCGATTCATCAACAATATTTTGAGTGACTTCTTTCGAAGACACGATTTTTTGCCGTGCAAGGTCGGCTTTTTGTTGGCTATTCAGCAATTGCGACTGTTCAATTTTTTCTTGATCAACTAAGGCTTGCAAATCAGGCGGTAGTTCTAAAGGTGGCTGAAGGGTTTCAGGCTTAACCGTATCGACTAAGGTATAGTTAAAATAGCGCGTATTGGTTAAATTGTTGGCTAAGTTATTCACCCGCCAAAACGCATAATCACTGCCTTCTTGCCAAGGTGCGAGACTATCTAAAATTTTCTGGTTCAAAGGTAACGGCTTGGTGGGATCACTCATCCGATACTCAACTTTTTTTAACTTGTAACGCTCGCCAGTTTCATATTTAAGGTTAATGTCTGCCACTTTTTCAGGCTGGCTGATTTTGACATCATGCAAGCGCCAAAATGCATCAAAAAAACCATTATCAGATGCTGCGTTACTGATTTTGCTTTTCGTCGCTTCATACTGCGCATGATTAAAGATATCGCCTTCGTCTTGTTCAGGAATTAAGCGAATAACTTGGAATTGTGGGGCATTTTCACCTGCGCCTGTAAATTCAATATTTTGCGTTTTAATTTTGACAGGTTCATTCGGCTTAACCTTTACTCTGACTCGGCTATCACTGACTTTTTCAAAACTAAACTCGGCATAGTAATAACCTACCGCTTGCGCCGCCTGATTGGTTAAAGTGCGGAGCTGCGGTAAGGCAAGATTAAACTCCTCAAAGGATTCTTGCGTAAAACTCGATAATTTTGATTCAATATTTTTTGCAAGTTCTGGCGGAGCACCCACAACATCGGCACGAATGCGTGGAATTTTTTCTGCACCGACCAAGTTATCTGGCTTAAAACGATTCATTATTCGCTTGAAGAAACCTGGTTTTACTTCTGGTTGAACAGTTGTGGCATTCAAATCTGCAAGTGTCTTACCTGACTCATTTGCTTCAACCACAATTTTGCTGTCGGTTTGAATGCTCTGCATCAACTGATCGACATTCACTGGCGCTTGAGTAATTTGAGTCAGCTCAGTTTGAGAAGCATCATTGATAACAGCCAATGGTTGATGATTACCATTAACCTGATCACTCTGTGCTGC
The DNA here is from genome assembly GCA_036660195.1 of Acinetobacter sp. GTDB lineage: Bacteria > Pseudomonadota > Gammaproteobacteria > Pseudomonadales > Moraxellaceae > Acinetobacter. The sequence continues at coordinate 26,299 of JAVXBC010000016.1, read as the reverse complement.
ATTTTTCGCTTCTTCCGCGACACGAAAAATTTCATTCGCCATCGTTGCATCGACTGGAATAACAGGCAAATCTTCCAAGTTTGGGTCTAACTGAATTGGCTTAAATTCATCTATTGGGTTGATAGTTTGTTCTTGTTGCTCGAGTGCCGCCAAACTGTCTTGCTCAGGAGATGCGGTAGTCGTTGTATTGACTGGCGTAATTGGATTTTTTGGGGTTATTGCATCACGATTTGCAAGCGCTTCTGCTTGGCTCGCCAGTGGTGATGTGATTTGAGAATCTGCCTGTTTTAAATTGTCTTCTTGCGCCCAAGCAGCAGAAACACAAGAACTCAGTAATAAACCACTACAAATAAGTTTAGGAAATCCCTGCATTTTAAAAATTAAATGCATAGAATGAACCAATGCTGACTGTTTAAACTTCGTTTTAGATGGCATGTAGAATTCTAAACTCATTTTTAATTTATCATTTTTGATGGGCGGAAATTCTTTCAAATCTTTGATTTTCATCCAATCAAACTGAAAGTATCATACATGCGTTTTGTTGTACATTTACAGTACGTCACATTTTTTTATAAATCACAATGAAGTGAACACACGATGAAACAAGATGAGAAATTAATTCTATCTCGCCGCTTTGCTCCGATGTTCCTAACCCAATTTTTTGGTGCACTTAATGACAATGTTTATAAGCAAGCATTGCTCTTGGTCATCACTTACGGTTTGATTCAGCAACAAACAGCGCCTATTAGCACTTTAAATAATTTAGCCGCGCTACTGTTTATTTTGCCTTACTTTTTCTTTTCCGCCACCGCAGGTCAAATTGCCGACAAATACGAAAGATCGCAATTGGTTCGGTGGATTAAAATTCTTGAAATTATCATTATGCTCATTGGTAGCGCAGGTTTCTTATTGGGGAATTTGTGGTTGCTGTTATTCGCTTTATTCTTAATGGGCACACATTCCACCTGTTTTGGTCCAATCAAATATGCCATATTGCCCGAAATTTTAAAGCCGAATGAGTTGATGTCTGGAAACGCTTTATTTCAGTCAGGCACTTCGATAGCTATTTTATTGGGGATGATTTTAGGCGGTGCAGTGATTGCATCATCAGACGGCAATTTGTTGTGGATTAGCATAACCGTGGTAACGATTGCCTGCTTAGGCTATTTAAGTAGTCGTTTTATTTTGCCACAGAAAATTGCGGCACCTGATTTGCAAATTGATTGGAACTTTCTCCGCACCAGTTTTCAAACGCTGAAATATGCCAAAAGCTTACCAATTGTTTTTACCATCTTACTCGGTAATTCGTGGTATTGGTTTTATGGCGCGACCTATCTCACTCAAATTCCACAATTGACCCAACAAAATCTACATGCCTCAGAAAATGTGGTGAGTTTACTGCTGACCTTTTTCTCAGTCGGTATTGGCGTTGGTTCATTATTGTGCCGCAAAATTGGCGGAACAGAAATTAATATTAAAATGGTGCCCTATGGTGCTATTGGTTTGACCCTATTTGCCTTTTATTTAGCCATTAGTTTGGACTTTGTGCCTGAGCGCACGGGTGAATTATTGACGCTGACAGATATGTTCACGCAAGGCTCGGTGTATTATCACGTCATGCTCGCCGTGACTTTACTGGGAATTAGTGGTGGATTTTATATCGTCCCGCTGTATGCCATGATGCAAGCCTATTCGCCGAGTTCGCATCGTGCACGCGTGGTCGCTGCGAATAATATTTTAAACGCCATCTTTATGGTGTCTTCGGCAATTTTTTCGATTTTAATCTTAAGTATTTTAAAAATTGACATTAAAATATTATTTGGAATTACTGCAATTTTAAGTGCAATTTTTTCATTTTGGCTATTAGCTCGACTTAAACCTTTATTGGCAAATGAGTCAAATCGCTTAGAGGAATTATAGATGCGTCATTACACAGGTTTAGATAAATTGATCAATTCTTTTGATCAAGCCTTACGCAGTATCGTTCCCGATGCGACGGCTGCACAACGTCCAAACCCTGCCGCTGACACTGAGGCTCAACTTTGCGTCAGTGATGCGCGCCATGTTGCAGGATTAATGCGTGTGAATCACACTGGCGAAGTGTGCGCCCAAGCGCTTTATCACGGTCAGGCGCTCACTGCGAAATTACCGCAAGTTCGTCAAGATATGCAACAAGCTGCAATTGAGGAACAAGACCATTTGGCTTGGTGTGAAGATCGTTTAAAAGAACTGGATAGTCATACCAGTTTGCTAAATCCTATTTGGTATGGCTTGTCTTATGGTATGGGTGCGATTGCAGGGATTGCAGGTGATCAATATAGCTTAGGTTTTGTGGCAGAAACTGAACGTCAAGTGAGTCAGCATTTACAAGAACATTTGCAACAGCTGCCAGAACACGACCAACGTTCACGCCAAATTTTAGAACAAATGAATCAAGATGAATTGCATCATCGTGATACCGCCTTACACGCAGGTGGCGTAGCACTGCCCGCTGGTGTACGAATGACCATGACTGCTATTTCAAAAATCATGACCAAGACCAGTTATTATCTTTAAATATGGAAATTAGTATTTCTTGAATATTTGAAAAAGAGATACGTTGCTTATCGAAGTCCGCGTTCAGCTTTAAAACGCTCCAAATTGCGCACAGCATTTTGGTAATCCGATTGCACTTCTCGACTATTTAAACGCAGCTCATATAGCCGTTTTTTGTAATCGTCGCGATCTTTTAATGGTAAATCCTTACGATCTAATTCTTTTAAATAATAGTTCAAATCACTTTGTGAACGATTAAATGCCGAATTTGCTTGGTAATAATCGTTGGCAACTTGATAGTAAACGCGTAAAGATTCACGCTTCGCTATTGGACATACGCGAAAATCACCTCGTCCATTTAACGCTTCATTAAAAATTGTTTCAGGTCGACAATAATAACCCAAACCTTGCTGATAGCCTTTTTCATACAAACTTTGATTGGGCACCACGCTGGCTTTTTGACAAGAAGAATAATAACGATCTAAACGTGATTCTTGTCCTGCTGAGCCATCTTTCTCCCCGACATTAAACCAATTGGCTGTTTTGCATTGCTCTATACTCATGGCAGCACAACCCGACAACAGGACTGCAAAAACTGGAAGGATGAGTATTATTTTCATAAGGCTTACCGATTTTTGTTTTATTATTTGTATAAAATTACATTGTAATGACAGGATATTCAATCATTTTTTCATCAGAAAATTGAGGATGTTGCCATAAATCATAGAGTGGGATTTTGACATCGGAAGCCAAAGGCAATTTCTTCGGGTTAAACTGCATTTCTGCAAGGTTTCTGCCCCATGCAATCACATCAATATCCAAACTGATGGAATGTGATGGACGTGTTCTACCCGCTTGTTGCTCGAATATTTTCAATTGTTCAACGACAACCTCAACCGATAAATCACTGCGTAATAAACACGCCGAATTCCAATAATCTGCGCCTACACCATCTCGACATGGAATTTGATAAATTGGCGAAAATTCGACATTGCCTAAACCAGCGAGCTGCGCATAAGCCAACCGAAAATGCTGTTGCTGATGAAGATTACTCGCCAGTGCGAGCGCGAAAATCGTTTCGTTGGCGTTCAAGGCGAATTCCTACAGCTTGAGCTTGGGCAATAATGGCAGGTTTACGAATGGTAATGCTGATGGATTCAATTGAAACGAAGGTTTCAAATAAGCAGTTCAAAACCAATTGGGCTGCATGTTCAATCAGTTTAGGCTGTGCTTGCTGAATCGCTTGCGCTGCAAGTTCACAAATCTGTGCATAATTCAGCGTATCGCTTAATTCATCTGATTGTGCCGCCTGACTTAAATCATTTTGAATGGTTAAATCTAAAAGCAAAGGTTGAGTGATTTGGCGCTCCCAATTAAAACAACCAATCACAGTATCGACCTTCAACCCTTCAATAATAATGGCATCCATAATTTGAATCTCTCCTAAATTCATCATAAGAACAAGTCCCCCTTTAGAAAAGGGGGATTTAGGGGGATTTTTAATGCTTCAACAATGAAATAGGTTCAGCGTTTTGAACCATCCGTAAACGTTGATCTGCATAAATATCAGTATAGGGTGCCAGAATCCGCATGAACCGATCAAAATACAGCATTTGTTTGAATAATAACGCAAAATCACGCGGAAATTTAATGCCGTGACGCTCGCCTACGCCAATCATATCCATCATAATTTCGTTTAAATCGGCTGGATTTGAACTCAATATTTCTTGCGGATCGGACAATAGCACACCACTAAATAATCGCTCTAAATCCTCAGCCAATACCTGAGTGTTAATTTCAGTATGGGTCATGCCCATTTTCAGCATATTTTCAGCCATTGCGATGTAATTGGTATGTTGCAGCGCATCCATAAATGCCATACATGCTGTCCATACTTCTTGCTTAAGTTGACCCACAATCCCGAAATCAATAAAGCCAATGCGACCATCTTCGAGCAACATCAAATTGCCTGCGTGCAAATCTGCATGAAAACTCTTACATAGCATTAAACTACCAAACCACGTATTCATGGCAGTAATTAAAACTTGTGATGGATCTTTTGCATATTTTTTGACGATATCAAAATCGGTCAATGACACACCATATAAACGCTGCATGGTAAGTACACGGCGAGTCGAAAACTGGTGATAGACTTTCGGTGCAGTCGCTGCATGATTTTGTGAAATATTGAGATAATCAATAAAATCATCAAGATTTTGTGCTTCTTCGATAAAATCCACTTCCCGAACCATACGGATTTTAATTTCTTCGACAATATCGGCTAAAGAGGCAAATTTGATTTTAGGTACGGCACGCTCTAGTACTTTGGTTGCCCAATGCACCACATTTAAGTCAGTATATAAAATAGTTTCGACACCAGGTTTTTGTACTTTTAAAACAACATCTTCACCAGTAACCAATTTTGCTGCATGGACTTGAGCAATTGAGGCAGAAGCAAGCGGCTTTTCATCAATAAAACTAAAAATTTCATTGAGATTCTTGCCTTCAAACTCCTCTGCTAAAACGCGTTGAATATAGCTAAACGGTAAAGTTGGGGTTTGATCTAAACAACCTTGGAACTCTTCAACATATTCGCGTGGAAATAACGATGGCGTACTGGCAATAAATTGACCCAGTTTAATATACGTTGAGCCTAAAGATTCAAATGTTTCACGCATTAATTTGGCATTGCTTGGTTTTTCAGTGGCGTACTTTACGCCTGCTTGTGCAGCCACAAAAACTGTTTCACCAATTCGTGCCACAGAACGCAATCCATCAAATAAAATATTTCTTTTCATAATCTTTTCATTGCTTCATGAGTGGCAGTAGTTTAGCAAATTTTGCTGCATTTACCGATTAAGTTGCCCGACAAATTGGGCAATTGACATCTTTTTCAAAGTTTAGAATGCGTTGCGTAAGATTTAAACCATTCCAAACTAACAGTTTTTGCTTAAGTGGTGTTAAACCCAAACCTAAAAACAACAAAGTGTGATGCGCTTGTAATGACGCCATAATGACAGGAGTTGTAGCAAGTACGCCTGATTCAGCACAGCGCAAGCCTTCATTCGCCTGCTGTTCTTTCGGAAATAAACACTCGTAGCAAGCGGAATCAGATTCCACCATAAACAACTGCCCTTCAAAAGCAATCGCTGAAGCACTCATGAGAGGCACTTTATATTTTTTACATACTGCATTTACAAGATAGCGGGTACTAAAATTATCACAGCCGTCTAATACCACATCTTGATGCTGTACCAATTCATCGGCATTGTTTTCATCTAAGCGTATATTTTGATAAATCACTTGGATATGTGGATTGATCGCTCGTAAATTTTTCGCTAAAACTTCTGCTTTATCTTGCCCTACATCATTTGGGCGAAATGCAATTTGTCTTTGTAAGTTGCTGACTTCAATCGTGTCCGCATCGACAATGGTGATCTTTCCTACCCCTGCCCGTGCCAAAAGCTCTGCACTGGTACAGCCAATGCCACCTGCACCAACGATCAGCACATTTGCAAGTTTTAAGCGTTCTTGTGCCTCAATGTCCCAACCATCTAATAAAATCTGACGGCTATATAAATGTAATTCGTCATTATTTAATTCAAATTCATTTTCAGATGGCGTCTGCACAAGGCTTCTCTAAGCATTTTTAACTTGCAAGATTTTAAAACGCTACTTAAATTTATGAAAGTGGATTCTCGTATTTAATCATCCTGCTAGCGCCCATAAAATCTATTGTTTTTGATCATGCATGATTTCAAACGATTGCGCTCTCAATAAATCTTCTTTACTGCTAAACGTATTTGCGCGTAAACCATTAATGGCTTGCTGTTTGCTTGCTTCATTCGCTTCGCTTTTTAAAATTTGATCCCGCGCAGACAAATACGTATTCACTTGTTTCTGCCAATCAACTTCCTCTTGATCTACTTTTTCTAAACGATCTGCTGCATCGGCACCGAGTAAACTTTCACGCATATTACGAAGATCTTGCGCCGAACCACCTTTGTCTTTTATTTCTTGGGTCAATTGTTGTAATTCAGCAAATTGCATCGAAACCCGAGCACCATCGGCTAAAGTCGGTGGAAGCTGATCAATTAGCTTTGCAATCTCTGTCGCTTTTTGTTGTGAATTTAGATTTTTATTATTATGAACTCGCATTTGCTCAATATTATACTGATTCAAAGTCTTTTCGTTTCCAAATAAGGCTTTAATTTCAGCCGCATTAAAAAACTGCTGTTGCAACTTAGTCATTTGATCAAGAATTCGTTGAAATTGATCAATATTAAACGTTTTAACATCACCATTTGGTTTTAGATTTTTTAATGCGTGAGTATAGGCAACATATTGATTCAATAAATAAATTGCATAGCTGGATGCGGTATCGGGTAATGTTGCGATGAAATATTGACTAATATCTGAAATAAGTTCCGCTTCTGTTTTCTCACCCAAGCTTGAAAAGAAATAATCAAAACAACTACGAATACCGACTGTTAAAATCAATTTTCCATTTGAATCGACTTGAATTGGACAATCAATTTCAGTTCCTTGCAAGGATGATGCAAGTATTGGCATTTTTCCTTTTGAACTGTTTTCGTCCTGATTATTTAAATTGTTTCTGGTTGACTGCTGTTGTAAGTTTTTATTATTTAAATCATCGGCTTGATTTATATTTTCAGGACTGAACACCCAATAAATTAATATTAATAACAATAATAGTAATGTGATTAAACTTACAATGATTGTCTTATTATTCAGAAATTTACCGTTCATAACCCTAACTCTATTTATAACCAACACTTAAACCATTGAAAAGACTAAGAGAGTAAATAATTACTCTCTTAGTTTATTAATTAAAGACCTTGATTTTTCAAACGATTTGCTTGAGTACGATAAGGTGTGACTGGATTCTGTAGGAACCCTACCAATCCTAAGACTTGATTGACTTCATCGAAGTGATTAAATGCATAGTTATCACGAATTACAGCACCTAAATGATTCGAACAACGAGGAACGAGTCCATCATTTTCACCAGGAATTAAAAAAGCTGTCGCACCTAATGCATAATCAACTGGATCAAGTGCATTGGTAAATGAACTTGTACCCCCCCAAGAATAGAAGCGAATTCCATTCACAACTTCTGCACCAGAACCGCAAGCTGTGGTTGGTACCCCTGCAGGAAAGCGTTGATTGAAAGCAACAGCACCTGCCGTTGTTAACGAATACAAACCACCCATAGTATCTTGGTTGTAATTATAACCAGAGCCAATCCCAATTAGAGTACCAAAGGCATTTACGCCTGCCAATACCATTGGTGTCAATGCCGTTCCAACTGGAGACTGAGTCACATCATAGATCACATCAGCAAGATCAGAACCTTTGTTTGGCCCACCCACTGTGGTTACAGAAGCAATTTTGTTAGGCAACAAACCTGCTACATATCGAATCGACTGTGCACCATGGCTATGGCTGATTAAGTTAATTTTTGCAGCACCCGTAATTGCCAAAACTTGTTTAGCCTGTAGTAACAATTGCTCACCACGTACTTCTGACGAATCAAAAGCAGCTTGTTGTGCTACGAAGACATTTGCACCATTTCCAACTAAATCTTCAGTAATTCCATTCCAATACTGTAATGGGCCGATTGAAGAAAAACCAACCATCCCATGTGCGAGTAAAATTGGATATTTAGTTTTAGCATAGCTTGATGTAACTGCTGTACTACCGCCGATTGAACATGATTTAACATTGCAGTTTTGCCATGACGCTTTCGGGAGGAAAAAATCAAATAATCCAGCATGCACAGATGTGCTCCCTGCCAACATTCCTACTGTTAAAGCTAATGCGTTTAAGTATTTTTTTTTCACGTTTCTGCTCCTAGCATTTTCACGTTGATTACAACAATCTAGTCCTTAGACCTCGTATGATGAAAAACTATTCAAAATACATATCACATACAAAATTATACGCTTCAGAACAATTCTGTGTTTTCAAACCCAAGCAATACGCGCCAAAATAACAACAATGCACGCCAATTTCCTACATTCGTCTAAAAATTCCGATGAATGTAGATTTTCAAATCATAAATACTGCATTATTTGCAAAGAAAATCGGATCACTTTTTAAATGGATTTTAATTAGCGTTATGAGCATTCCGCGCCACTATCAGCAATACTATCTTAGTAGTTCTTATGTACATTTATTAAGTGAAGTCGTACTTAGATGGAATATTACCGCTGAAAAATTATTTTGGGGAACAGGCGTCGAAATAGCGCGCCTCAATGATCTCAACTATAGAATACCTATCTCTTCTTTTAAAAAGGTGATCTCGCGGGCCATTGAACTGACCCATGAACAAGGACTGGCTTTTTATGCAGGCACCCAATTAAAAATTAGCTCTCATGGTTTATTGGGTTTCACCGTTGCAATATCTAAAGATATGTCGGATGCCATTTCCACGCTTAACCAATTTCTAAGCTTGCAATCGACATTTCATCGTTTAGATTTTCGCGTAGAAAATGGCTGGGCGTCATACAACATTACTTTTGATAGCTCTATTATGGATTTCAATAATCCCTCAGATATTCAAGCTTATGAATTTAGTTGCATGTTCTTTATGACTGGTTTTGTCCAAATCATTCGCATGTTTATTTCCGACTTCAAACCGATTCTTGAACTACAATGTAAATATCCTGCTTATTTTTCTCGATTTTCAGAAATTCTTAGCTCTACTTTTGATGAAATTCGTTATGAACAAGCACATACCCGTTTAAGCGCACCCGCCGATTTTTTAGACAAGCCATTAAGTATGTCCGATGCAATTATGTCGGAAAAATTCAAACTATTATGCCAAAAAGAGTTAGATGATCTTTCCGCGACACAAGAGCTAATACCGCGCGTTAAACAGCTTATTTACGACGAAGTTGATGGTTTACGTAGCATTGATGCGGTAGCTCAAAAACTCAACTTAACCAAACGTACCTTACAACGCATGTTGCAAGAAAAAAGCATCAGTTTTCAGAAAATTTATGATGATGTCCGTAAAAGAACTGCACTTCAATTCATGCACAATCCATTAATCAGCAAAGATCAAATTGCGGAAAAACTTGGCTATTCTTCAATTTCAAGTTTTAACCGTGCTCAGAAAAGATGGGAAGCGGAGTAAACATCCTCAAGCGATCTTAGACCTCGATCGCTTGATTTAGCTGAAATTCTCTTACTTCGCTGCCATACGGATTGAGCCATCTAAACGAATTACTTCACCGTTCAGATATGAATTCTCCGCAATGTGTGCGACTAAATGTGCAAATTCTTCTGGACGGCCTAAACGTGATGGATACGGTACCATTTGCCCTAAAGAATCTTGCACATTTTGTGGCAAGCCTTTTAGCATTGGCGTTTCCATAATACCTGGAGCAATCACCATAATACGAATGCCATAACGTGCCAATTCACGCGCAATTGGTAAAGTCATTGCCACAACCGCACCTTTAGATGCCGAATACGCCGCCTGACCAATTTGCCCATCGAATGCAGCAACTGAAGCGGTATTGATAATCACACCACGGTCTTCATCGCCTACTTCCACTGTATTTTTACTCATGGCATCTGCTGCTAAGCGCAACATATTAAAAGAGCCTGTGATATTGATCTGTAGCGCTTTAGAGAACATTTCTAAATCATGCACACCGTCTTTACCCAGCACTTTCGCTGATGGTGCAACACCTGCACAATTGACTAAACCATGTAAACTTCCGTGCTTAGTGACAGCATCTTGAAAGAATTGTTCTGCTGCCGTTGCATTGGTAACATCCAACTGAACAAAGTCTGCCTGTGCGCCCAACTCCTGTACCTGCTGTTCTCCCGCCTCAACATTCATATCGACTAAAGTAACTGACGCGCCCTTTTCAATTAAATATTTTGCTGTCGCCGCGCCTAAACCAGAACCACCACCTGTAATAACAAAATGTTTGCCTTGGATTTTCATTTGAATTTCCTGATCAATTTAAAAAGAAAAATATATGCGTGAGGTTAAAGCGATATTTTTCACAAAACAATTCCAGAAAGTCGCAAAGTGAATGCTATTTTTGACTATAGATACGATCAATTCCGTTGTATTGTTTTATAGACGCATAAAAAATACATGAAAATATTGTTAACCAATTGATTTTATTGTTTAATTCTAGACATGCAGTTTTTTAAACGGCGGAATATAACTAATTCGAATATTGCCCTAAACTCACCCGATCATTGCCGCCATAATCTTTGATGGTTTGAATCTGACTAAAGCCCTGCTGATCAAAGATTTCACGTACTTTTTGCCCTTGATCATAACCGTGTTCGAGTACGATCCAGCCATTCGGATTGAGCCAAGTTTTCCCATCAACAATAATCGTTTCAATATCCGCTAAACCTTGGTGATCTGCGATTAAGGCTCGCTCAGGTTCAGATTTGAGCTTTTGCATATGAACATCGTCAGGATCAATATACGGCGGATTGGACACGATTAAATCGAATTTTTGCGGATTTAAAGCCTCAAACCAAGTTCCACACGCAAATTTTACATGGGTTAAACCATGACGAATGGCATTTTCTTTTGCCACTTCTAAGGTTGATGGATAAATATCGCTTGCAGTCACTTGCCATTGTGGTCGTTCACTGGCTAAAGCTAAGGCAATTGCCCCTGTTCCTGTGCCTAAATCGACAATATTAGCATTTACTGCCAATGGTAAATTTAAAACCGTTTCTACGAGTATTTCAGTATCTGGACGTGGCACTAAAGTGTCATGTGTGACTTTTAAATCCAGTGTCCAAAACGGTTGTGAACCTATCACATACGCCAGTGGCTCGCCTTGCTCTATACGTGCAAGCCCTGCTAAATACGCCTGTTCTTGTATGTCGGTTAAGTCTTGCTCAAGCCTGAATTTTAATACTAAGTCATCAATCCCAAGGATATGTTCCAATAGCCACGCCGATTCTTGGCGTTCGTAGCTATCAGGTTGACCACGTAAATTCAGTGCTTGAGCAATATTCAAATCAGCATTTCCTTTCAGAAATCCCTCTTGAGGAGCAGCGCTCCGCAAGTCCCTTTAAAAAGGGAGAAATTTGCCTCTTTTCCAAAGAGAGCTAGGGAGATTTTATAATTCATTAGCCGCCATTTTCCTGCGCTAACATCGCCAACTGATCAGCTTGATATTCACGGTGCAAACTGTCGAGTAACTCGTTTAAATCACCTTCCATAATCGCATCTAATTTATATAAGGTTAAATTGATACGATGATCAGTCATGCGACCTTGTGAATAGTTATAGGTGCGGATACGCTCTGAGCGATCACCTGAACCGACTAAATCACGGCGCATTTCAGAGGTTGCATCTTGCTGTGCTTGGCGTTTTGAGTTTTCCAAACGAGACACCAATAACGCCATCGCTTTGGCTTTATTTTTATGTTGTGAACGCTCTTCCTGACACTCGACTACTACGCCCGATGGAATATGGGTAATCCGCACCGCTGAGTCAGTTTTGTTAATGTGCTGACCGCCAGCACCTGATGCACGATAGGTATCAATGCGTAAATCAGAGGCATTAATTTCAACGGTGGTATCGACATCAACTTCAGGTAAAATCGCAACCGTACACGCAGACGTATGCACACGCCCTTGTGATTCGGTTGCAGGTACACGTTGCACACGATGTGCACCACTTTCAAACTTCAAGCGACCATACACGCCTTCACCATCAACACGGCAAATGATTTCTTTATATCCGCCATGCTCACCTTCATTTTCTGAAAGCACTTCAATCCGCCAGCCTTTGGTTTCAGCGTATTTGCTGTACATACGGAATAAATCGCCAGAAAAAATCGCTGCTTCATCACCGCCTGTGCCTGCGCGAACTTCCAAGTAAGCCGCATTGGCATCATTGGGATCTTTCGGAATCATCAACACGTTTAGCTGTTGTTCTAAATCAACCAAAATCGCCTTATTGGCTTTAATTTCTTCTTCTGCCATTTCTTTGAAATCGGGATCAGATTTCATTGATTCAGCAGTTTCAATATCTTCTTCAGCTTGGCGATATTGTTTCCAAACATCGGTAATTTCAGTTAAATCACTATGTTCACGCGACAATTTACGAAAACGTTTGTTATCCGAAATCACTTCTACATCTGCGAGCAATGCCGTCAGTTCTTCTTGACGATCACAGAGTTGATCTAGTCTTAAACGGAGGGATGCTTTCATGGGCGAACTATCTCAAATCTACAGACCCAATGCTTTTAAAAATCATGCATGAGTAAAATCAAAAAATTGCGCATAGTTTACAGTCTCCCCCCGTTAATTGACATAGTGAAAATATTGATCTTGTTTTCAATCGTGAACATGATTCTACGGCAAGTCATGATCTCTTTCGTGTGACTACTGCAAGTTAATTTAATTTCTGCTATATATAATTCTGTATGGATAAATAAAAAGATAAAACAATTGGATAATGCGATGAATAATTTTATCAATCGTCCGACTTCGGCATTTATTGCCGCGAGTTGGGTTGCTTTACTGGCAGGTGCTTTGGGTTTTTTGATTGGGCTATGGAATGCCGCAATTCCGCTGCATGAAAAAGGTTTTTATTTTGTGGTCTTGGTGTACGGACTGTTTTCTGCCGCTTCTTTGCAAAAAACTGTGCGAGACCAACTGGAGGAAATTCCAGTCACAGCGATTTATTATGGTTTGTGTTGGGCATCAATGGCGTTGTGTATTGTGCTGTTGCTGATTAGTTTGTGGAATGCTGACATGACGATGAGTGAAAAAGGCTTTTATGTGATGTCGTTTTTATTGAGTTTGTTTGGTGTGGTCGCCGCACAAAAGAATATTCGTGATTTAAATTATTTACGACTCCAAACTGAAATGAATCCAAGACGGATTAAATTGGAAGATTCAGCACAGCGGGATGAGCCGTTTGAGTAAAAGATTCTTTGTTATTATTATATTAATGTATGATTAAGTCCAATGTTGTAAATTTACCAACCTAGTGAGATTTAAATGGAGTCATCGCAAAAGCCACAAAACTTCCACGCCAGTTTTGCAATGTCATGGATTGCGTATGTTAGCCCAATTATCATTTTTCTTATTCTTTTCTCAATCGGTGTGGCTCTATTTATAAACACTTACAAAATAGCTGGAACTATCGTTTCTCTGATCGCTATCATACTATTTGCATTTCAATTTTTAAGTATCCGTAGTATTACGCTATACACAGATGACGATGGGGTTTGGGTTTATAGAGGAATTCTCCCTTGGTCAAAAGGTGTGAGCGGCGTTAAGTGGAGAGACCTAGAAGACGCTGTTTATTTTACTGGTTTTTTAAGTTGGGTATTAAAATCTTATACCATCCGTATTGGACACAGATTCACAAAAACCAGTGAAATAGTTTTGCCTAATATTGCTCGAGGAAATCTAGCTGTCGAACACATTAACCAATTACATCGCGAAGTTTTGGCACAAAAAGAGAATGCTTAACATTTCAGGTAAGGCACCTTGTTCTCAGCATACAGCTTACCTTTTATAACTTAAATTTAGATTCACTAAATTGTGACCTTTCTCATGGTTTCATCTACCAACAAAAACTGCTCCACCTTTTCAACTCCATCTTGAAACACAACAGTTACAATCCCACCACCAAAACCTAATAATTAAAATTCACCTCTCCACATTTCACCACTCAAACTTTGTTACATTTGCAAGCATGAAAAACAAAGCATTATTTTGGAATCTTGGAGCTAATAATGAAATTTAATCTGATATTGGGTACTACCCTTTTAGTAACAACTTCACTTCTGAGCGTCACTCATGCAGACAATGGCACACGCGTAGCAGCAACTTCTGCATTGGGTAGCGTAGTCGGTACTGCACTTGGTCAACAAGTCGGTGGACATAATGGTGCAATGATTGGCTCGGCTATCGGAGGCGCAGGTGGTGCGGCAGCAGCGAGTAGCAAACGCACACGTACAGAAGCTGCAATCGGTGGCGGTTTAGGTGGTGTCGGTGGTTATACTGTCGGTCGAAATCTTGGTGGTACAACTGGCGGATACATTGGTGCGGCGGCAGGTGCAGCAGGTGGTTCAGCTTTAGGTCGTCAAGTGGGTCAAGACCGTTATGCCGATAACCATCCAAACAAAAAACGTCATTGGAAAAAGAAACGTCGTCATCACTAATCAAATGAATAAGAAATAAAAAAAGCGCCTTACGGCGCTTTTTTAGATATACAAATTAGTTTGCATACACAGGGAATTTAGCACAAACCACTTCAACTTTAGCTTTCACAGCATTAATCACAGCTTCATCACCTTTACTGTCGATGATATCTGCAATCCAGCCTGCAAGCTCACGTACTTCTGACTCGCCAAAGCCACGAGTCGTTACTGCTGGCGTACCAATACGGATACCAGAAGTCACAAATGGCGAACGTGGGTCATTTGGCACAGCATTTTTATTAACTGTGATATGAGCATTACCTAACCATGCATCAACTTCTTTACCCGTTACATCTTGCTTGATCAAAGACAATAAGAATAAATGGTTTTCAGTACCGCCAGATACAACGTCATAACCGCGTGAAATTAACACTTCAGCCATCGCTTGAGCATTTTTCACAACTTGTTGTTGATAAGTTTTGAACTCATCCGACATAGCTTCTTTGAAACAGATTGCTTTCGCCGCAATCGCATGCATCAACGGGCCACCTTGGTTGCCTGGGAATACTGCTGATTGAAGTTTTTTCTCAATTTCTTCGTTTGCTTTCGCAAGGATTAAACCTGAACGTGGGCCACGAAGTGTTTTGTGCGTCGTTGTCGTCGTTACATCTGCAATTTGTACTGGGTTTGGATAAACACCCGCCGCAACTAAACCAGCAACATGCGCCATATCGACAAAAAGGTATGCACCTACTTGGTCTGCGATGTCACGGAAACGTTGCCAATCAACGATTTGGCTATACGCAGAAAAACCAGCAACGATCATACGTGGCTTGTGTTCTAAGGCTAAACGCTCAACTTCTTCATAATCAATTTCGCCCGTTTCAGTATTTAAACCATACTGAATAGCATTATACGTTTTACCTGAAAAGCTGACTTTAGCACCGTGAGTCAAGTGACCGCCATGCGCCAAGCTCATACCTAATACAGTATCACCCGGATTTAATAGGGCTAAATATACCGCTGAGTTTGCTTGTGAACCTGCATGTGGCTGTACGTTGGCATAGTCTGCACCAAACAATTGTTTAGCACGGTCAATGGCTAATTGTTCAATTACGTCGACATATTCACAGCCGCCGTAATAGCGTTTGCCTGGATAGCCTTCCGCATATTTGTTCGTGAGTTTCGTCCCTTGAGCTTCCATTACTGCTGGTGAGCAATAGTTTTCAGAAGCAATCAACTCGATGTGCGCTTCTTGGCGAGCATCTTCAGAAGTAATCGCTTGAGCAATTTCAGGGTCAAATTCAGCAATAGAGATATTGGCAAACATTAGCGAGGTCCTATTAAATTAGGGCTTTTAAGCCGTGCTAAAGATTGGGGCGTATTGTAGCATGAAGTTGGCTATTTTACAGATTGATATTTATTTAATTAACCATGAATTTCATTCATTTTGATCATTCATCTTTTAATAAACAGAACATTAAAAACCAATGAATTTTCTTGTATGATCAAGTCACTGGAAACACTTTTTAGGATTGATTGATGCAAGCCATTATTTTGGATACGGAAACCCATAGCTTAAATGGCTTGCCTATTGAAATCGCCTATGCCCCAATTCAGATTGAAAACGGCAAACTCAGCCTCGATAAAAGCCAAATATTCGATCAGCTCTATCAAGTTGGCGAACCAATTTCTTATGCTGCAATGGCGGTGCATCATATTTTAGAAGCAGATTTGGTTGATCAGCCTTTTTACAACACCTTTAAGCTTCCAGAACAAATAACTTATATTATTGGTCATAATATTGATTATGACATTGCAGCCATTGCTCGATGTGGTGTAGATACTTCACATCTAAAACCGATTTGTACTTTGGCTTTAGCGCGAACCGTTTGGGAAAATGCCGATGCACACAATATTTCAGCATTAATTTATCTGATTTCTAAAGGCAGCGACAAAGCTCGAGAAATCTTAAAAGGTGCTCACCGCGCCGACGCCGATATTATTCTAACTGCCAATATTTTGATGCATATCATTCATCAACTCAACATTCAAAATATTGAGGAGCTTTACCTTGCTTCGGAGCAAGCGCGAATTCCTAAAAGCATCACATTTGGAAAACATAAAGGTACGGCAATTCAAGACTTACCAAAAGATTATATTCAATGGCTGCTGCGTCAGGATGATTTAGACATCTATTTGCGCAAAGCCCTAGAAACCAACTTGCTCAAATAAATCATAAAGCCGTTTACTGCATATTTATTTCGTGGATATTACAACATTGACCAGAATGTTTAATATTTCGTTAATATAAATGTCACCTTTTCACTTTATCTTTACTCCCAATCTAGATCTTAATGGGGAGTGATAAAGCAATGTCACATTTTTTTAAAACAGAACTGGGACAAAATGCGCTTCAACAACGTAACATTGCCCTAACTGCTCGCCAGCGCCGCTTGCTACTTCTAATTGACCATGAAGATTTCAAAGAACTTGACCCAAACTATAAAGAGCGAATAGCCCCAAGTGAATTAGTCCAACAACTAATCGACATGGGTTTATTGGCACAGCAAACTGCCCCTGCTACCAATATTGCACCTAGTGTCGAAGAATCACGTAATGAAACCTTAGTAAAATTCGAAGCCCCTGCGCCGATTGAAATTCAAACCAAAACCGAAACAATAACAACGCCCGTTAATGCGCCGACCTTTGAACCAAAAGTCGATGCAATACCTGTACTTTCTGAAACTGTTGAAGAACCGATCGAAAAATTGGCTTTTGTGGAAATTCAGCAGATCATGATTCAAACCTTGACCACTTATTGCGGATTGATGGCACGTCCTTTGGTACAAAAAATCCAGTCGATTAAGTCTTTACAGCAATTAAAAGCGTGCCAAATGCAATGGATTACTTCGCTACAAGAATCACGCATTCCCCCAATGCAACTCAATCAGACCTTAAAACAAATTAATTTTTCAGTACAACATTTATAAAAACACATAAAAATAAGATCACTTGAATAATAAAGTGTTGTTTTAATAAACAAGAAACATCTTTCTTGACGGTTTATATTTACCTATGCATTTTTTTTGCCTATGATGTGGCTCGCATGCGCTCGTAGCTCAACTGGATAGAGTACAGGTCTCCGAAGCCTGTGGCGTGGGTTCGAGTCCCGCCGAGCGCACCATTTTATTGTTTTACCCCATCCGATATAATCTTAAATAATTTATAAATCAATAGCTTAAATAATTCCAGTGTTTGATCACGTCCGAAGGCGTTTTAGGTTATCCAAGTTTTTTACGGTATTTTTTACGGTACATTCCACTTTAACCAAGGAATATACCGTAAAAATGCCTAGACTCATCGCAAGCCTGACTGATTCAAAAATTAAGTCAACAATATCAACACAAAAGAAGTCTTTTGAAAAAATCATCAAACTTTCAGATGGTGGTGGTCTCTATCTTTTACTTGATACAAAAGGTGGCACATATTGGCGATTCGATTACATAAGACCAATTTCAAGAAAAAGAACAACTATTGCTATCGGTGTTTACCCTGACTGTACTTTAGCAGCCGCTCGAATTAAAAGAACTGAGTATAGAGAACTACTTGCTCAAGATATTAATCCCGCTACTCAAAAACAAATAGAAGATGAATTAGCTCAGTTCACTCTAAATAACACCTTTCGATTTATTGCCGATGAATATCGCAAAACAGAGGAACTCGAACCGAGTACTCAAAGAAGGAATCAATTTGTTTGGGACAAGCTGTACTCCGCTCTTGGTCATCATCCAATTGCAGAGATTACACCGACACAAATTTTACAGGTGTGTCGCCTCTATGAACTACAAGGCAAAACGGATTCAGCTAAGCGAATGCGGAGTAAAGCATCTCAAGTATTTCGTTATGCGATTGCGCTAGGACTATGCCAATTCAATGTGGCAGATCAAATTAGTGGCATACTCAAAGTAGGTAAAACTCAGCATAGGGCGGCTATTACTGATGAGCAATTGCTTGGACGGTTATTGAGAAATATCAACGATAATTTTGGGCGTGGTGAAATTACAGTGGATTATGCCATTAAAATTTTACCGCATGTTTTTGTTCGCCCTGGCGAATTACGTGCAGCACAATGGTCAGACATTGATTTTAAAAATAAGACGTGGCGTTATACGCCACCTAAAACTAAAAATCAGACCGCTTTAGAGCATGTCGTGCCATTGTCAGATCAAGTCTTCACGATGTTCCAAGAGCTTTATCTCATCACTGGGCACTCAAAGTTCTGTTTTGTTTCTATGCGAAATACGGATATGTCAATTAGTGAATCAACGATTAACAAGCGATTGAAACAATACAGCTTTGAAAATGGTGAAACGACTGGACATGGCTTTAGAGCAACGGCTAGAACGTTGTTGGATGAAGTTTTAAAGTTCCCAATTGAGCGAATTGAACAACAATTAGCGCATCAAGTACGAGATATGCATGGTCGAGCGTATAACCGTACAAAGTATTTAGATGAGCGTATTGTGATGATGCAAGCATGGTCAGATTATTTAGATCGGTTGATGGAAAAGTAAATGAATGAGCTGATTAATAATTTATTTGACTCATTAAATGAGGCAAATGTACACTATAATCGAATCACCTCTATTTCAATTTGGGAATGACCAAATATGTATGATGACTGGATATGGAAACAGCCTAACTGGACAACCTTTACATGGAAAGATGAAAATATTCTTCCACTCACCAGACACATTCATCAAAAAATTGGAATCCTGCTTGGGCAAAGCCAGCATAGTCCTGACAAGGAGCATTTCACCTTAGATAACTTGATTGCCAATTTGGTTTCGTCTTCAGCAATTGAAAATGAAAGTTTTAATGTTTACTCCTTGCGCTCTTCTTTGGCAAAACATTTAGGGGTGTCACTGGAACAGCCTTATCCAAGCTCAGAACGTTCTGAAGGTCTGGCGAATATCATGTTAGATGCTTTGGATAATATTGAACAGGATTTATCTGTAGAGCGCTTATGTCAATGGCATCAATGGCTGTTTAATGAATCTGATTGGTCGATGTCTCGTATGCGGATTGGTCAATTGCGTGGTCATGAAGCCATGCAAGTGGTTTCTGGTCGGATTGACTACCCTATTGTGCATTTTGAAGCACCACCTCGTGATGGTTTAGAGCACCGTTTGGATACGTTTATTGAGTGGTTTAATCGAAGTAAAACCGATCTTGTGCTTGACCCCTTAATTCGTGCTGGCATTACGCATCTTTGGTTTGTGACGCTCCATCCTTTTGATGATGGTAATGGTCGTATCACGCGTACTTTAACGGATTTAGCTTTGGCTCAGATGGATCAACAAAGTATCCGTCTTTATGCGATGTCACCGATCATTTTGAATAAGCGTAAAAGCTATTATGAAATTCTTGAAGCAACTCAAAAAAGTGGTTCTGATATTACGGATTGGTTACTTTGGTTTTTACAGGCGCTGAATGAAAGTCTTGAACAGACATTAAAGCGTATTGAAAGGACTTTACTAAAAAGTACTTTTTGGCAGACTTTTTCAGAATTGGATTTGCATGAGGGACAGCGCAAGGTTTTAAATCGGCTGCTGGATGGTGGGGACAATGGTTTTGAGCATGGGATTAGTGCGTCGCAGTATCAAAAAGTGACTAAAGTCAGTCGAGCAACTGCGACTCGCCATCTAACTGATCTATTGGAAAAAGGCTGTATTGTGAAGCTTGAAGGTGGTGGGAGGAATACAAGGTATCAAATTAAGCTTTATTAGGGGAAGTGGGCAAGATTACTGCATGTGCCACCCAAGCTGTCATGAATTTCTTTCTTTTTTCGTCTATTATTTGATGTGTTAGGTTATCTGGCTCCTCACTATCAACAAAAAAAAGCCCCCATAAAATGCTAAGATGGTTCTCAATATATTTATGCTGTTTTTTCTAATTGATGATTCCTGAGTTGTCATATCCAGTAAGCAACGATTAGATTATAATTTTAAGAGTTAAAAATTAAAAATAGGCTCACAATGAAAAACTTTGCTTTTCATTTTTTTACATATGGTCTGTGTTTCTTTCTTGCTAGTTGTTCGAGTCCGCCACCACAACAACCCTTGCAAAATCAGTTAGGCAAAATTACACCAAAATCAACAACGCTGCCGACTCAAAATACCCCTGACCAAATTTTGGCATCTTTTGAAAATATTTCTTGTGATGACATTCAAAATCCGCAATATCAACAAGCAGTTTTAAATGCCGTTAATGCCATTCGGCATCAACCGCAACAATGTGGAAAAATTGCCTATTCAGCAACTATTTCACTCAAATGGAATAATCAATTACAAGCGAGTTCAATTGCGCATGCACGGGATATTTCTCAACGTCAACTTTTAAGCCATGTAGGACGCGGGGGAGAAAATCTTAGATTTCGGATTAAACAAACAGGATATAAAGGCGGTGGGGGTGAAAATCTAGCTACTGGACAAAGCAATCTTAAACAAGTTTTAGAAAATTGGCTGTCCTTAAGTCCAGGGCATTGCGATAACTTAATGAAGCCGCAATTTAAGGATTATGCGATTTCGTGTATCCGAAATGAAACCACCCATCGAACTTACTGGGTGCAACACTTTGGTAGTGGGAAAAACTAATCGTTTATATAATTAAGGTTATGAATTAAATATCCCTCTTTTAAAAGAGGGATATTTTTATGGATTTAAGATGTTCTAATCGAATTAACGTTCGGTTAATGCATTACTTTTTGCTTTTAGAATTGGTTTTAGTAGATAAGAAAGGATGGTTTTCTTACCCGTCATAATATCCAATTGAACGGTCATACCAGGAATCACAGATAATCCTTTTCCAAAAGTAGGCTTATCTGTAACCGCACGTACAATATAAAACATATTGCCTTTTTCATCGGTAAATGTATCTGGGCTGATGTGTTTCACCTTCGCATCCATTCCACCATAAATCGAGAAATCGTAGGCGGTAAATTTAATTACAGCAGGCAAATCTGGTCGCACAAATGCAATATCTTTAGGGGATATTTTAGCTTCCACGATTAATTGACCATCTAAAGGAACGATCTCCGCGACTTGATCGCTTGGTTTCACAACGCCACCGATGGTGTTAAAGAAAATTTTCTGCACGATACCATTGGTCGGTGAACGAATATCTGTGGTTTTGACTCGATCGGCGACGCCTGAAATGCTTTCTTTTAAACTTACCATCTGTGCTTGAGCATCAGCCAGTTCATTACGCCATTGATTTTTTAAACTAACAGCAGCTTCCGAAGTCCGTGACCGTGCTTCTCCAATTGAGGATTGTGATCCGCGAAGATTAGCCGCAGCCTGTTTCCGCTCACCATCGGCATTAGAAACATCACGTTCAAGTCGCAAAATATCCATTTCGGACACTGCGCCTGTATTTAATAATGGTCGAGTGGTATTTAACTCTCGCACAGCGATTTGGTACGCTCTTTCTGCTTGTCCGAGTGCAGCTTGAGCGCGCTGAGATTCTTGTTGACGCGTAGAGACTGCACCTTGATTAGTGGTCGTTCTTTGGCTAAGTTCACGCAGACTTTCAGCATAATACTGGCTTTCCTGCGCCATAATCATAGCGGCGGCGTCAGGAGAAACACCAGCTGGCACACTACCCGATGTATAACCTGAACCACTCACTTGTGCACTCAAACGTCTAACTTTGGTTTGTAGCGCAAAAATTTTGGCATTCACTTCATTTAAATTTGAAGTAAAGCGTGTCGGGTCAATACGAATTAATAAGTCGCCTTTTTTGACGTGCTCACCTTCCTGTACATAGACTTTTTCAACCACACCACCATCCACAGATTGAATGACTTGCATTTGCTGCGATGGAATGACTTTTCCTTCACCACGGGTAATTTCATCAACTTTGGCAAAACCTGCCCACAGCAACAAACTGACAAATGTCACTGCAATAATATAAAGCGTCATTCGTGTCTTGAGTGGTTTTTCTGATTGCGTGACCTCTTTGACCTGACTCTGCCAATCATTTGCATCTGCAGGTTGGTATTTTTTAAACAAACGCAACCGACCGAATATAGGGTTCATCACCTTTTCAGAGTTTTCTATGCTTTTGCCTACGCCTTGAAATAACTTCTCGCGATTGGTCTTTTTCTGTTCTTCGCTCACGACGTTACTCCTGCAGCTTTTTCTTGTTGAGGAAACATCGCTTTTAAAACTGTTTCTTTATCACCATTTGCAATGACCTTACCATCTTCAAGAATAATAATTCGATCGACCAATGCCAATAATGCAGGTTTATGCGTAACTAAAATCAACGTATGTTGTGCTGTCATATACTGTTTTAAATGATGAATCACATGATTTTCCAATGGTGTATCCATTGCACTGGTAGGCTCATCGAAAATCAAAATTTTTGCATTTTGTGCAATTGCACGTGCAACCGCAATCGCCTGACGCTGCCCGCCCGATAATTTGTGACCTCGTTCACCAACTTGCAAAGTCAAACCATCTTCATGCGCTTTAAGAATTTGCCCCAAACCTGAAACCACCAGACTTTGTTCTAATACTGTGCGGCTGACATGCGGATTGCCCAAAACGATATTTGATAACACTGTACCATTCAACAATTCGATATCTTGTGGAATATAGCCAATTTGACTGCGTAATTCCGCAGGATCAATCTGTGAAATATTGGTTTGATCAATAAATACTGCACCTTCAGTGGGACGATAAAGTGAGAGTAATATTTTTTCAATTGAGCTTTTACCAGAACCCACTTTACCCAATATCGCCACTTTTTCGCCTGCACGAATCGAAAATGTAATATCTTCTAAGGCTGATCGTGACTCGTTTGGATAACGTAAACTGACATTTTTAAATTCAATGTTGCCAATAAGATTGGTATGGCTCACCCACCCTTTTAGATTTACGCGTTCTTGCTCAGCTTCAACCGTTCTATTCAACAAGTTTAATGCACTGGAAGCCTGATAATATTGTGTTAATAAACCTGCCACTTGCGCAATCGGCGCTAATGCACGAGTCGAAATCATATAACATGCGATGAGTGCGCCTTGAGTTAACTTGCCATCCACAATTAAATAAACGCCAATAATGACGATGACAACCCCAACCGTTTGTTGCACCCATGATGCAAAGTTTCCAACCGTCCCACCCACAAAACGTAATTTTGCAGAATAATGCACCGTGAACCGTGTGGCTTTTTCCCACAAGGTTTGCATGCGTCCATTAGCATTAAAGCTTTTAATGGTTTCTTGATTATTTAAGGTTTCAATCAACAAGGCTTGACGCTGCTGCGAAGCTTCTGCCATAGCATCGGATAATTTTTTCAAATTGACATGCACAGACAGTGCGTACAATAAAATGATTAATGCCGCGATTAGTAGCGGAATCACAAACACCCATGAAATAATACAAATAACCGCAAGGAACAACACAAAAAATGGCAGATCGACTAAAGAAACGACCGTCAAAGAACTAGTAAATGACCGAATAGATTCATAAGACTGAATATTTGATGCCGTCATACCGACCGACATATTATTCTGCTCCATGCGACGACCGAGCACTTTTTCCATAATATAGGCAGATAATTTATTGTCTGCGCGTGTTGCGGCGAGATCAACAAAATAACTACGCCCTAATTTTAAAATAAAATCAGCAGTAATAATGATCATAATGCCGAGCGCCAATACCCACAATGTATCCAAAGCATGGTTAGGCACAACTCGGTCATAAACGTTCATGACGAAAAATGGTGAACACAAAGCAAAAATATTGACGAATAATGCACCGAGCAAAATATCTTTATAAATTGAACGGTGTTCGCGAATCACACGCCAAAACCAGTGCTGCTGATTCTTTTCCATTTTCAGCTTGTTATCGACAATAAACTGACGTTGCTGTAGATAAATAACTGATCCTTCATATTGCACTAGTAGTTCTGCAATTGGAATTTGCTTAACCGTATCGGCTGATTCGGGAAAATAGACCGTTGCCATTTCTTGCTCATGGTCGATTCGATACAACACACAAGCGGTATTATTTTTTAACAATAAGATCGCAGGAAACACAAAATGATTTAACTGCCCTAACCCTTGCTGAACAATGTTACTGCTTAAACTAACACGGTCTGCTGCGCGTGCAACAAAGTTAGGAATTAGCAAACCATTCGGCAAAGGTAAGCCAGAAAGCAGCCCTTCTTGGGTAATGCTAACTTCATAATCTTTAGCCACCCGAATGAGGCATAACGCTAAAGGATCAAATATTTGTGTTGTCACTTATTCACCATGAGTCAAAATATATTTTGATTGTTTTGAACTTAAACTTGCAGATTAATTAATGTATTGCTTTCAAGTGTTCAATAACAATAACTTCTCTTATATAAAATGTATATTTTACCAATAAAAATAGGGCGCACTTTGCACCCTATTTTCAATTCATCACGACATTATTCAGCAGCTTGAGCTTGCACGTTTGTAGAACAGATATTCGCTGCATTAATCTCACGCTGGCTCACTTCTGAAACAGCAGGTAAATTATCACGTTGAATACCTAATGCAGGCAACAATTGACCTGTGCTGTAAAGCGTTTGGAATTGTGCAATTTTCAAGTCGTATTGCGTGCTGACATAAGCACGGTTGGCTTGGAATGCTTCATTTTCTGAATCGAGTACGTCTAGTAATGTACGACGGCCAATATCAAACTGATCATTATAAGCTTTTACTACAGAATCAGATTCATCACGATGACGCTGTAACCACTGCAACTGACTGCTATAGTTATTTACGTTGTTATACGCCACTGTTGAAGTTTGGCGAATATCAACACATGCTTTATTTTTCAAGTCATCTGATAGTGAAACACGTGCTTTGGCAGCATTCATGGCTGCTCTATCCGCAAAACCATTGAATAAATTATAGTTCAGTCTTAATTCAACCGCACTGTCTTGACCATATTTGTCGTTATTAGGATTTGAACGTTCATCAAAACTATTTCGGTTTTGATATAAACCTGTACGAGCCACAAACGAAAGTTTTGGATACATATTGGCTTTAAATTCTTCCGCACTCGCACGTGCATATTGCATTTCGCTTAATGCCGCTTTTAAGCTGTTGTTATTGGCATAGGCAGAATTAATCAATTCTTGTGTGTTGTTCGGAAGCGCTGCATTCACACTAACTGGCGCAAGATTACTACTTGGCTCAACGCCTACAATTCTCGCAAAACGTGCAGATACATCATTCAAATTTGCTTGTTCAGTCATCAAGTTAGTTTGTGCAAGTGATAAACGACCTGAGATTTGTGATAAATCTGCTTTGTTACCCACGCCCTGATTGGTACGTTGTAATACTTGGTTATAAACACGTTGATGATTGGCAAAATTTCCTTCCGCCAATCGAACCAGTTCACGGAAACGTTGTACATCTAAATACGCTTGAGTTGCTTCAAGTGCTTTTTGTTCAATACCTGAATTCAAATCATAATAGCGTTTTAACGCAGCATAATCGCCTTGTTCAACTTTACTTTTAATACGAAAACCATCAAACA
>JAVXBC010000015.1:28113-37021 GCA_036660195.1 Acinetobacter sp. | reverse complement strand
ACTCTGTTTTACTCAAACTTTTAAGAAATAATCCGCTTTAACTTCCTAAGACCCTAAATATATTTACCTGTTAAGCCTAAGGCTATACGTTGTTTGGCTTCATCTGTCTCAGCAATCAAAAAATGCCATGGCTGGATATTCACTGAAGATGGACTAAAACGTAAGATTTCTAATAATTTCTCAAATTGTTCTTTTGGAATCTTCTTATTCGCATCGTATGCTTTGGTGGTATAGCGTGTTTGGGCAGTATGGAGTGCATCCATCAGAATTCACCTTATTCAATTTTCCAGTATTAAAACGGGTCTAATAGCGCCATTGTTTAAAATCTAATGAATGATGATTTTGTTCATCTATTTCTAAA
The DNA here is from genome assembly GCA_036660195.1 of Acinetobacter sp. Taxonomy (GTDB): domain Bacteria; phylum Pseudomonadota; class Gammaproteobacteria; order Pseudomonadales; family Moraxellaceae; genus Acinetobacter. Next base: position 36,660 of record JAVXBC010000015.1, on the reverse strand, counting down.
ATCCACGCGGTATCGGCTCGCCAATCACCCAATACTATCCGTTGCTTATTCTGTACTTGATGAATTTCAGGGCGATGGGTATGACCATGAATTAAAAAATCAACTTGTTCAATGACAGATTCAACGGCTTGTGCGTTGACATCCATGATGTCATAGCTTTTAAGTTGCTTGGTTTCGCTACTTTTTTTACGAAACCCATTGGCAAGTTTTTGTCTAAAACTTAAAGGAGTACGTTTTAAGAATCCAAGTAAAATCGGATTGCGAATGACTTTACGAAAACGTTGATAAGCCACGTCATCGGTACATAGTGCATCACCATGTTCAAGACGAAATTTTTGGTGGTTAATTTCTAAAGTATAGACATCAGGTAATAAAATACCATTGAATTGATTTAGGAATTTTTGACCTAAAGCAAAATCTCGATTCCCAACTTGGAAATAAATTTGATTGCCTGCATCGCTGAATTTTTTTAAAGCGGTTACGATTTCATCTAACCAAGGCGCGGTGTAATCATCACCAATCCATGCGTTAAACCAATCACCCAAAACATAAAGTTGAGTATTTTTATGTTGGTATTCGTTCAGTAAAGCCAAAAACCCTCGAACGAGTCGAGGGTGATCAGGTGACAAATGTAAATCCGAAATAAACAGATAGGTCACACTTTTATCCTTTTAAATCTCCCTAAATCCCTCTTTAAGAAAGAGGGACTTTCCTCCCTTTACAAAGGGAGGTTAGGAGGGATTATTATTCAGAAATAATTTTAGCAGATTCAATCACAACGTTTTCTAAAGGAACGTCAGCATGATAACCACGGTTACCCGTACGTACGCCTTTAATGGCGCTAACGACGTCCAATCCTTCAACAACTTTACCAAACACGGCATAACCCCAACCTTGAGCAGTTTTACCTGTATGGTTGAGGAAAGAGTTGTTTTTTACGTTAATGAAGAATTGAGCAGATGCAGAATGAGGTGCTTGAGTACGCGCCATTGCAACTGTACCTTCATCGTTACTTAAGCCGTTATCTGCTTCGTTTTCGATAGAATCACGGGTTGTTTTTTCTTTGAAGTTTTCGTCCATGCCGCCGCCTTGGATCATAAAACCTTCAATCACACGGTGAAAAATCACGCCATCATAAAAACCGTCACGTACATACTCTAAGAAATTTGCAACCGTTTTTGGTGCTTTTTCAGCATTAAGCTCAAGAACAACACGACCTTTATTGGTATTTAATTCAACTTGAGGAAAACTCATTACATACATCTCCTAAATATGGGTTTATGACCATGGGTTTTTGGTTGAGAGAAGCATAAGCAAACTGTAAACTAGAAGCCAAATGATGTTGTTTCAGAACTGCCAAAGACCCCGACACCGAATACTCATGCCTCTGTCGATGCCGTGCAGCAAGAACAACAAGCAGGCTTAGATTTTATCCGTCAAGTCATTACAGATGACTTGAAAGAAAGTCGGACTCAAAAAGTGGTGACGCGTTTCCCACCTGAACCGAATGGTTATCTTCATATTGGTCATGTGAAAGCAATTTGTTTGAATTTTGGCATTGCCGAAGAATTTGATGGTTTGTGTAATTTGCGTTTTGACGATACCAACCCAGATGCTGAAGAACAAGAATATGTCGATGGTATTGCCAATGATGTGAAATGGCTTGGTTTTCACTGGAATGGTGAAACTCGTTATGCATCTAGTTATTTCGATCAATTGTATGCGTGGGCTGTTCAATTAATTGAACAAGGTGATGCTTATGTCGATTTGCAAAGCCCTGAACAAATTAAGTTGAACCGTGGTAATTTTGTTGAGCCTGGTAAAAACTCGCCATATCGTGATGCAACTATTGCAGAAAACCTCTCTCGATTTGAGCAAATGCGTAATGGTGAATTGGGTGAGGGTAAAGCCGTTTTACGTGCCAAAATTGATATGGCAAGCCCAAATGTGCATATGCGTGATCCGATTCTTTACCGTGTATTGCATTCTGAGCATCACCAAACAGGTGATACGTGGAAGATTTATCCAATGTATGACTATGCACATCCACTGTCAGATGCAATTGAGGGGATTACCCATTCACTCTGTACCCTAGAGTTTCAAGATCACCGTCCATTCTATGACTGGATTATTGAAAAAGTTCATTCGCAAGCTGTACCACGTCAGTACGAATCTTCACGTTTGAATATTGATTACACCATTACCTCTAAACGTAAATTGCGTAAATTGGTGGAAGGGAATCATGTCAATGGCTGGGATGATCCTCGTATGCCAACGGTTGTGGGTATGCGTCGCCGTGGTTTTACTGCTGAAGGCTTGCGTGATTTCTGTAAGCGTGTGGGTGTGTCAAAAACGGATGGTATTGTTGATGTAGCGATGCTTGAATTCTGTATTCGCCAATCTTTGGAAAATGCTGCAGCTCGTGGCATGGCTGTACTTAATCCATTGAAAGTGACATTGACTAATTTACCTGAAGATATAGATTTAACGCATTCACGCCATCCAAACGTTGATATGGGAGAACGTATTATTCCTTTAACACGTGAAATTTATATTGATCGTAAAGACTTTGAAGAAGTCGCACCAAAAGGCTTTAAGCGTTTGATTCCAGATGGTGAAGTGCGTTTACGTCATGCCTATGTGATCAAATGTGATGAAGTCATTAAAGATGCAAATGGTGAAGTGATTGAGCTGAAATGTTCAATCGACCCAGAAACTTTAGGAAAAAATCCTGAGGGGCGCAAAGTCAAAGGCGTGATTCATTGGGTATCGGCTACGAAAGGCATTCCTGCTGAAGTACGTATTTACGATCGTTTATTTACTGAAGCTGCACCAGATGCAGACGATGATTTCTTGGCACATTTAAATCCAGAATCGCTGCAAGTGGTACAAGCGGTGATTGAGCCAGCTTTAGCACAAGCCAAACCTGAAGATCGCTTCCAGTTTGAACGAGAAGGTTATTTCGTTGCAGATCAGCACGATCATGACGCGGTTAAGCCAGTGTTCAACCGTATTCTAGATTTAAAAGATAGTTTTAAAATTAAGTAACCGTAAAGTACTGCTCATAAGCTTTTGTAGTTTTAACGCTATGGTAAGAATTACATAAAGCTTGTGAGAAAGCTATTTTTACTACAATCGATTCAACTTGCTGTGGTACCCAGCGAATTAAGTTGAAAAAATCAAGTCAATAAAAAAGGTCTAGTTCTAGACCTTTTTTATTAGTATATATTTTAAGCACTCGGGTTAATGTGATAAAAATAAATGACCATAATAAATAGCAAAAAAGAGGTTAATATTAAATATGTGTTTACTGTATTAAAGCTTTTCACAAACTTTAAAATATCCATTGCATTACCATCATCTGTGTGGAGTGTGTAAAATAATTAATATATTCGAAAATATATTGCCTGTACTATAATAGTGATAATAGTATGTTTTTTTCAGCAGGAATTTTATTATTTTTCTTTGATTTTATGTAAAAATATTGTAGCAATAACTGTCTGATTTTTGTTAATAAATATTGCCACTATTGAAAGTAAAAGTAACTTTATAATGATACGTAAATAACATATTTATTAGATTTTATAGACTGAAACAACTTTCTATGAATTTATGAATAATAATAGTAGTTTTACTTTCTAATCGTTTTGCATATTCTAAATTATCTTGACGTAATTGCTGAATAGATAAATTTGCATGACGTAATTCACAAGTATGACCAATTAACCACTTCTCAAAATTGTGTTGAGTAATTTCTAAATGGAATTGCAAGGCCAAAATATTATTACCAACAGTAAAAGCCTGATGAGGGTAAATTTCTGAACTGGCAAGCAATGTTGCATTTGGCGGTAAATCAAAAGTATCACCATGCCAATGTAAAACGGCTGTATCCTTGAGTGGTTCTAAAATATTCGATTCAATCGCTTTAATCTCAAGCGGACTCCAACCGATTTCCTTTTGATGTCCTGCATAAACTTTTGCCCCTAAAGCATGCGCAATCAATTGCGCACCTAGGCAAATTCCAATTGTAGGTTTCTGATCTTGTAAGCGTTGTTTTAAGCCTGCGATTTCATCAACTAAAAAAGGGTAGTCTTCTGTTTCATATACCCCAATCGGGCCACCTAAAATAACGGTGAGTCCTTCATAATTCAAAGCAGGAGCAAGATCATCCACGCCCGCTTCAAAATAGCGAACGCGAAAACCAAGTTGGTAAAAAACATCTTCTAATGAACCTAAATCTTCAAAAGCAAGATGCTGAATTGCATAGACGGTTTTAGGTAAATCTTTTGACATATTCATTCATCACGAGAAGAGTATTAATGGTATTAGGTTAGGCAAATTTCTGTTCAAGCCATGCAAATAAGTCTTGATACACTTTTTGGCGCACAGGTGGTGCAGAAAGCACTAAATCATGTAATCCATTTTGGATTGAAATTGTTTGTACATCGCCTCGAATTTTTTTTGCATTATGAGTCATGTCTTTTACATCTAAAATCACATCGCTTTGTTGTGCATCAAGTCCCCATTTTTTCGGAAATTTTGATTGATGTGAATGCATCATTAACATTGGGATATTCAGTTGAACACTTTTGTGAATTTCTTTTTGTCCTTCACGAATTGCATGCACAAAACACAACTGTACAAAAGGCATTGATTTAGGTTTCCAGTCTAAATTAAAGTCCCATTCACCATTAAATGTTTTATGCAAACTAGGCACATACCAAGGATTCAAACCACTTGGAAATTTAATATTTGGACAATATTTTCCGACCTTTCCAAGTAAAGGAATGCCGAGTTTTTTCTCGACGATACTTTTGAAAAAATCATAAAACGGACTATTTGCCCATAACGCTTTAATCAATGGATGATTTGGATAATGTGCTGCATATAAAGTGGTGATTAAACCGCCAGTAGAATGTCCTGCCAGTAGCACGTGATCGTGTTGCTCTTGACCAATAATTTCAAGTGCCTTGGTAATTTCAGCATCATATTCACGTAAATCACGCACGTAATAGAGCGTTTGATGCGGTAATTTTGACCGACCATATTTACGAAGATCAAGCGCATAGAAATCATAACCATGTTGGTTGAATTGATCCGCCATTTCTGTTTGGAAAAAATAATCGGTAAATCCATGAATATACAGCACGGCTTTTTTGGTTGGCTGCGCTGCTTTTTTTCGGACTAAAGTTGCAACGACTTTGCCATCATAATCATCAGTAAAGTTTAAAGTCATTTGCTCATAGTTTGAACCAAGAACATCAGGTTGATAAAACGCAGTATTTGATGAGTTCATTGTTAGAAAGTCGCTGAATATTTAGTTATCACATTAAATGAAAACATCCAGATGTCAATGCTGCGATGAGTGTCTCAATGTCTTAAAATTCGCTTTCAGTTTTTATTTTTCTGAAAAAATCGTTAAGCTATGGGCTGTTGTTTTTGACTGATGAAATTATGAAACAAGAGACTGCACTTAACTTACTTAAAGCTGGCGAAAATGTTTTTTTAACAGGCTCAGCGGGTGCAGGTAAAACCTATACGTTGAATCAATATATTCAATATCTAAAAGCACGCAAAGTGCCTGTGGCAGTCACTGCTTCAACGGGTATTGCCGCAACACATATGAACGGTATGACCATTCATACATGGGCAGGTATTGGCATTAAAGATCGTGTAAATGATGATGATCTTAAACGAATGAAAGAACGAAAATATTTAAAAGAGCATTTAGAAAATGCCCAAGTGTTGATAATTGATGAAATTTCGATGTTGCATGCCAAGCAACTAAATTTGGTCAATCAAGTTTTAAAATATTTTAAAGAAAGCGATGAAGCATTTGGTGGCATTCAAGTCATTGTAGCAGGTGATTTTTTTCAGTTACCGCCTGTGGGGAAGAAAGAAGAAATCAATCGGGACAAATTTTGTTTTATGTCCGATGCTTGGGTCGAAGCAAAATTTCGTGTTTGTTATTTGACTGAGCAGCATCGTCAAGATGATGAGGTGCTGAATCATATTCTTAATGCGATACGTGCCCAAAATATTCAAAGTGATCATCTCACGGCTTTACAACAGTCACGACAGCAAGATATTGGCGAAACCTTTACGCGACTGTATACCCACAATATGGATGTTGATCAGATTAATTATCAACATCTCAATGAGATCGATCAGGAAAGTCATCAGTTCAATGCCGTACTCGATGGTAATGATAAACTGCTAGAAACTTTAAAATCGTCAGTGCGTGCGCCCGAAGAATTAACCTTAAAAAAACATGCCAAAGTCATGTTTGTAAAGAATAATTTTGATTTGGGTTTTATCAATGGCAGTTTAGGTGAAGTCATTGGTTTTGAAGAAGATGATAAGTGTGGCATGTTGCCCAAAGTTAAATTGACCGATGGCACAACCTTATTGGTAGAACCAGAAACATGGTCGGTTGAAAATGAAGCAGGTAAAGCGATTGCCAGTTTCCAACAAATTCCACTACGTTTGGCGTGGGCAATTACTATTCATAAAAGCCAAGGCATGACCCTTGAAGCTGCCGAAATCAACCTTACCCAAACTTTTGAAAAAGGTCAGGGTTATGTGGCGTTATCTCGTTTGAAATCGCTCACGGGGTTGAAGTTACTGGGTTTTAATGAAAAAGCGCTCGAACTGGATAGTTTGGCGATTAAAGCAGATCGTCGGTTTCAGGAATTATCTACCGAAGCAGAAACTCATTTTGCTGAAATGGATTTGACCACACAACACAATTCGTTTATTCGGCATTGCGGTGGTACTTTAAATGCGACTGAAATTTCTCGCAATGAAAAGAAATTGAGCAAAAGTAGCAAGCAAAGTTATGCGGCTGCAACTTTAGATGAAACGCGTGCATTGTTTGAAGAAGGTTATGAAATTGAAGATATTGCTCATGAACGTGGTTTAACTCCTGCGACGATTATTAACCATTTGGCGCGTCTGCATAAGGAGCAAGGTTTAGATATATCTGTAGCGAATCCTGGAGATGATGTGGTGGAAGAAGTTCGTAAAATTTACAAAAAATTAAGTAAACGCCAAAATCCTGAACATTTTAGTGAAGACGGTTCAATCAAATTACGTCCGATTGTAGAATCCACTAGCCCTAAAATGGCCTATGACCAAGTACGTTTGGCATTATTATTTATTGAGTAAAGGTATAAAATTCATCGGAATTTATTCAAATATAATTTTTTTACCGCGTGAAATAGTGGTCTTGATGCTTACATCTTCGACAAATTAAAGAGACATAATCTTTTGCATCATAGTCCACAGTAAGGTCATTTGAACCACAATACATGCAACGCTTTACTGAGTAAAAATTTAATCGTGCTTCAATTTTTCGCCAAGATTTCCAAATGGGTTGAAAAAATATGGTTTCGTCAAAACCTAGAAATCTATACAACAAAATTTCACTCATTTTACTCAATGGAATATTGTGTGGTCGTGGAAGTGTGCTGGTTTCCCAATGTTCATTCAAACTTCGTTCACGGTATTGCTCCAAAGTTTTCTTGAGCAAATTAGTGTTGATGAATTTATCATTTCTTGGTTGCAATGCTTTCTGTTTATATAAATATTCCAAAGCATTTTGAATCAGATAATAAATTTGTCCAACTGCGAGATTTTCCATTAAACGATAACAAAAAGTTTGAAAATGACGATTCCCAGCAATTTGAATATTCCAAGTACGACAATAAAATTGCATAAATTGTACAATTTCTTGGTATAGCACTAAATACAGTGCGTCTTTGACCTCATCGGTATTTTTAAAGGGAAGTCCTGAACTTAAATCTTCGTAAAACCAATGTCTTAATTGTTGCGAAACGCTAAATAGACTGGGGTCATCATATCCATCTAATCGTATATTTAAATAATATTGTTCTGTTTCAAGACCATGTGCATGTGGCTTTAAAATTCCGAGTTTCAGTAACTCTTGCACAATATGATTTTGAAATAAGTAATTCGGGGTGTGGGTATGATATTTAATATTCTGCCAATGAATTGATTCATCATGTTGAATGTCTTCACGTGCGTAATGATCTAAAACACTCAATAAAAATAACTTATAGATAAAATTCAGTTGGTTCAGTTGATAGATCACTTCATCTTTAATTTTATTTTTTCGTTGTTCTTGTTGCAGCGTCTGTTGCGTCAGTTTTTTGCGTTGCGCGGTGCATTGTGCGCAATGACAATTTAATTTACTGTCACTTTTAAAAACACGATGTTGACAATGGCTACATTCGTGAAATTGGAATTCTTGAGTATATTGTTCCGCCTCAATCCAAAACATTGAAGCCTGACATAAAGGGCATGAGCTACTTTCATCTAACTGTTTTTGTAGAATTTGTAACTCCATGCAGCACTCGCTTAGGATGTGAAAAGTGGAAATTATACATTGCCACATACTGAAGCAGTGCAAAGATTTATCCAATCTGAAAATTTTGCTGGAATTGTCCAATAAATCTTAAAAGAAAGAACAATGAGAGTTTCAAGGCTTTTATATTTTTATAAGTATGTTAAATTCTTTAAATGCAT
>JAVXBC010000015.1:0-28013 GCA_036660195.1 Acinetobacter sp. | reverse complement strand
TGAGAGTTTCAAGGCTTTTATATTTTTATAAGTATGTTAAATTCTTTAAATGCATAATAATGAAATAGTGCAGATTACTCAAAAATAAAAGGACTTCTAGCGATGACACAAAAAAAATTGTTAAAATGCATGCTGGGTTTGGTAGTCGGATTTAGTAGTGTTGTAAGCTACGCAGCTCCACTCGAAGGTTTCTGGAGAACGATTGATGATAAAACAGGTCAACAAGTTTCAATCGTCGAAATTAAAAAGAAAGCTGATAATACTTATGGCGTAACGGTGGTGTATCGTTATCCACAGCTCGGCAGTACCCAAGTACTTGCGAATTGCGTGAAATGTCCAGCACCTTTTAAAGATAAACCAATTCTAGGTCTTGAAATTGCTTGGGGAATAAAAGAAGATCCAAACAAACCCAATGAGTTCATTAACGGTCGTATTCTAGAACCTAAAACAGGCAATATTTATAAGGGTAAGGCTAAGCTATCGCCTGATGGTAAGCGAGTGCGTATGCGAGGCTATATTGGCGTTTCTTTACTTGGGCGTTCTCAAGTTTGGATTCGAACTCAAGGTGCAACACCTTAAAGGCATTTATTATAGGGTTTTCTATTTCTCGAAATATGTTAAATTCTTTAAATGCATTATGATAAACAGTGCACATTTTTAAAAAATATAAAAGGATTTCTAGTGATGACACAAAAATTATTGATCAAATGCATGATGGGTCTGGCAATAAGTTTAAGTAGCTTTCTAACTGCCGCAGAATCCATTGAAGGGTATTGGAAAAGTATTGAAGAACGCACGGGACAACAACTGTCCATTGTTGAGATTCGTAAAGGCGATGATGGAAAATTTCATGGAAAAATTGTGTATCGTTATCCAAATGCGAGTGGAAATGCACTCACGCATTGTACCAAGTGTGCTGCACCGAATACTAATAAACCTATTTTAGGATTAGAAATTTTATATGGTTTTAAGGAAGATCCAAATAAACCAGATTCATATATAGATGGCCGTGTTCTAGAAGCAACTTCAGGAAAGATTTATAAAGGCAAGGCTAGCGTTACTTCTGGTGGTAAACGTTTACGTATGCGTGGTTATATGGGTATTTCTGCTCTAGGACGTACCGTTGTTTGGATTCGAACAGATAAGGCAACACCTTAAAAGCATTCACTATGAGTTTTTCTATTTTTCGAAATATGTTAAATTCTTTAAATGCATTATGGTAAGCAGTGCACATTTTTCAAAAATATAAAAGGATTTTTAGTGACGACACAAAAATTATTGATCAAATGCATGCTGGGTTTGGCAATCGGTTTAAGTAGCTTTCTAACTGCCGCTGCAACCATTGAAGGTTACTGGCGTAGTATTAATGAACGTACAGGTGAGCAACTTTCTATTATTGAAATTAGAAAAAATGCCGATAAGACCTTTACGGGTAAAATTGTTTACACTTATCCAAGTGGCCAAGGGAAGTTGATCACACACTGTGTGAACTGCCCAGCGCCGTATACAGGTAAGCCACGCTTAGGTTTACCCATTTTAACTCAAGTGATTGAGGATCCTGATCGACCAAATCATTATATCAATGGTCGAGTTTTAGACAGCTTGACTGGAAAAACCTATAAGGGTAAAGCGCGTATTAGTACGGACGGTAAACGTTTAACCTTACGTGGTTACGTAGGTGTTTCATTACTCGGTCGATCTGTGGTTTGGATTCGTACTAACAGCGCTAATCCTTGATGCAGTATTGAAATTTGAAAAATTGCTTTTAGGTTTTAATTTTTTAGACATTAATTTTTTAATTATCAAAAATTTATAAAGTAATACCCAGATTTCTATTCGGTATAAATCAAAAAAAACCTCGAAACGATAAGTTTCGAGGTTTTTTTATTTATTAGCTTTAGACAGGGCAAGGCAAACTTTCGTCTTCTTGTCCCATTTTTTTCGCTGTAATTAAAGATTGTACTTTCTTACTCGGTAATCGTTCTCGACCGAGTGCGTCATAAGTATTTACAATATTGGTTACTTCTAAAGCCGTGAGTTCAATTCCTTCTGCTGCTAAAAAAACTGAAATAACATGATGGTGCACACCCGCTTTAGCAAGATCATGAATTGCTTTGATATTTTCAAGACGATAAAGATGCGATTTTAATTCGATCATTTCTAAACCCTCACTTATAGTTTCTATACCTAGATTGGCATATAAGCTGAAGCAATAACCGTGCACAAAATGTAAAATTCAACGAAAAAATGTAAGTTCGACATTCGAAATGCATTTACTTTGGTAGCTTTTATTTAAGAATAGAAAACAGTGTTGTAATTTTGTCTAATGTGTACGCAATTGTGAAGTTACATTTGAATTTCAGCCCTCAAACCTCCATAAAACTTTGAATAAGCATCGTGATACTAAAGACAGCTTTTATAAGTTGGCGTATGATCGATTGATCCAGAAGTCTTGCATAAAAGACCATCAACATGATGAAAGATAAGGAATACTGATGAATATTGCAGCACAATCTCCTGCACAAACAGATCAAACTATTTATTTAAAAGATTATCAAAAACCATCATTTTTAGTGGAATCTATCCATTTAGATATTCAAGTGCATGACCATCAAACCTTCGTTAATTCAACTTTGGTAATGAAACGGCAGACCGCAGGTGAACTCATCCTTTTAGGTCGTGACCTTGAATTAAAGTCGGTTGTTCTAAACGGCCAACTGCTCACAGCAGAACAATATCGTTTAGATAGTGAACAATTGGTGATCATTGATGCGCCAGATGAAGTCATTATTGAAACACAAGTGATCATTCATCCAGAATCGAATACGCAACTGGAAGGCTTGTATCAAGCAGGTGATTTATTCGTGACGCAAAATGAACCTGAAGGCTTCCGTAAAATTACGTTCTATCCTGATCGCCCAGATGTTTTATCGGTATTCACTACACGTGTGGAAGCCGATAAGAAATATCCAGTTTTGTTAGCCAACGGTAATTTACTTGAAACGGGTCTTGTTGGAAAGAATCGTCATTTTGCCATTTGGCAAGATCCAACCCATAAACCAAGCTATTTATTTGCCTGTGTGATAGGCGATTTAGCCGTACTTAACGATCGTTACACCACCTCAGAAGGTCGTGATGTGGCTTTAGAAATTTACGCGATTGAAAAAGATATTCCGAAATGTCATATCGCGATGGAAGCCTTAAAACATTCAATGCGTTGGGATGAAGAGCATTATGGTCGTCCTTATGATCTCGACAACTATATGATTGTTGCGGTCAGCCAATTCAATATGGGCGCAATGGAAAATAAAGGTTTAAATATCTTTAATACATCTTGTGTACTTGCAGATGAAGAATTCACGACAGATGCTGCGATTATGCGCGTGCAGTCGGTGATTGCACATGAATATTTCCATAACTGGACAGGTAACCGAATTACCTGCCGTGATTGGTTTCAGCTCTGTTTAAAAGAGGGTCTAACCGTTTTTCGTGACCAGTCTTTCTCTGAAGATTTACAATCTGCTGCGGTACAACGCATTGATGATGTAGCGGTATTAAAATCGCATCAGTTTCCTGAAGATGCAGGGCCGTTGTCGCATCCGCCACGTCCAGATCATTTCGTTGAAATTAACAACTTCTATACCGCAACCGTGTATGAAAAAGGTGCGGAAATTAACCGCATGATGGCGACCTTATTAGGCAAAGAAAAATACCGTAAAGGCACAGATGAATATTTCCTTCGTCATGATGGTCAAGCGGTGACGGTTGAAGATTGGGTGTCTTCTTTAAGTGCAGGTTCAGGTGTTGATTTATCCAGTTTCTTGACTTGGTACAACCAACCCGGAACGCCAAAACTTGAAGCCAAAGGACAGTACGATGCTGCGACTCAGACGTATCGTTTAAGCTTTAAACAAAGCTTAAAAGCACATGCTAAATATCCAAATTTAAAAGCAGTACCAATTCCTGTAGCGTTAGCCTTATTTAATGCAGATACGGGTGAGCAATATACTTTGCATTGTGCTGATCTTTTCGTAAATGAGGTCAAAGATGGCGTCTATTTATTTGATCAAGATGAAGCAACCATTGAATTTACAGGTGTGACTGCGCAGCCTGTCGCATCACTATTGCGTAATTTCTCTGCGCCAGTGAATTTGGTATTTGATTATTCTGATGAAGATTTAGCATTCCTTATTCAACACGAAACCAATGGTTTTAACCAATGGCAAGCGACGCAGACGTTGCTAGAACGGATTTTATTGGAAGATCATCAAGCGGATATTTATATTCAGGCGATTAAAAACACTTTACCTGAACTCGTGAACAAAGATCCTTTGTTGGCATCACGTTTATTTGACGTGCCAAGTGAAAACTACTTAGGTAGTCGAATTGATCAAGATTATGCACCTGAGCTCATTCGAGAAAAACGTGAAACTGTCCTTGATCGTTTAGCACGTGATTTGGGTTCATTTTGGAAAGAGACTTATCTCAGTTTAGACCCTGACCTACAAAAAGACTTTTCTTTAGCAATGGGTGTGCGTTCGCTCAAAAATATCACCCTGAATATGTTGGCACGCCAAGGTGATGATTCTGTATTTGACTTGGCTTATACGCAATATCAAGAAACAGGCAATATGTCAGAGCGTTTAGGTGCTTTACGTGTTTTAGTTTGGAATGATGCACCACAAGCGCAAGCAGCTTTGGCAGATTTCTATACTCGTTTTAAAGATGAAGCTTTATCTTTAGATCAATGGTTTAGTATTCAAGCATCGAATCCAAATGCAACCGCAGAAGGCATCGAATATTTGACCAAACATGCAGATTATGACCTCGGCACGCCAAACCGTATTCGTTCAGTCAGTGGGGGAGTGGCAGCCAACCCTGTCAATACATGGAGTTTTGGTGTCGATCATTTTATTAATTTGGCAGCTTACTTGGACGAGAAAAACCCAATTTTAGGTTCTCGTTTATTGCAGGTGCTTTCTCGTTGGTATACTTTGGCTGAACCGCAGCGGAGTAAAGTAGAACAAGCTCTGCAAACATTACAAGCGAAAGTAAAATCGAAAAATGTTGCGGAAACGCTAAATAGTTTGTTGAATATTTAAATTTTCGATTACACGCATAAAAAGGATGTTAAAAGGCATCCTTTTTATTTGACAACCAATATTGTCATAAATAATATGAACCATGATTTTAGACAGAAGAATGCAAAAAATGGAACTAAAAACAATCAGCTTACCGACACGCCAAATTGAAGTCGAAGTTTATACCCCTACGCAAAGCACTGAAAAAACGCCTGCAATTTTATTGTTGCATGAGTTATTCGGTATTTTAGATTGTTATCGTGAAGATGCGCAAGATTTAGCCGATCGAGGCTATTTGGTTTATGTGCCCAACTTATTTAGTGGTGGTGCGGTGAAATACTGCATTCGTGCCATGGTGACTAAAGCAGGGCGAACCAATGCAGCCGATAGTGATATGAATAAAGAAATACACGCATTGCTTGATGCTTTAAAAGCAGATTCAAGATCAAACGGTCGCTTAGGCATGTTAGGGCAGTGTTTAACAGGTGGCTATGTGATTCAGATGGCTAAGCGTGACGATATGCTTGCACCTGTGATCTATCATCATTCATTGGGGTTGGAAGGCGTAGGTGTACCAAAAACTGAAACGCTTGATGACATTCGTATTTTGCAGGGGCATTGGTCAACGGTTGACCCATATTGCCCAGCGAAGAAGCGTGATAAATTTATTGAACAATTGGGAGATCGTGTCGAAGCATATACCTATAATATGCCGCATGGTTTCCGTAGTTTAAGTCGCGGTTTGCCTGCATCAAAATTGGTTTGGCAACGTACCGTCGATTTTTATGAACGTGAATTAAAACAAAATTTGGTATAAAGGCTACTCAAATTAATTAAATTTTAGTTATAAATAAGAAGCGAGAGCAAAAAATGTCGAATAAATACGAATATGCTGGGTTTTGGATTCGTGTAGGGGCAGCGATAATAGATACCATTATTTTAATTATTGCCATAATGCCAATAACCTTTCTCTGGGGAATGGGGATGGTAACTATCAGTTCTTCTCTTAATATGGAGTCTGCAACAGAGTGGTTTATGCAAATCATTACAGCAGTGTTCTACATTTTCTGTTGGGTAAAATTTGCTGGAACCCCAGGAAAGCGTTTGTTACGTCTAAAAATTTTAGATGAGATAACAGGTGAAAATATCACCGCTGGACAAGGCATTATTCGCTATATCGGTTCTATCATTTCGGCACTTGTATTGTTGATCGGTATTATTTGGGTCGCTTTTGATGCCAAGAAACAAGGTTGGCATGACAAAATGGCAAGAACGGTGGTGGTCAGAGAGCTATAAAATTTAAATTTGATTGATCAAAAAGGTTGTCTACTCAAGGCAACCTTTTTTTTGAATCCTTGAGTAATGAAGTGTTATCAAATAAATGATCTATAAGTCTTTTGTGGTATCTCATAGAATAAGTCAAGATTGCTAATAACGAGAACAAGATGAGTTCAGAAGCACACTCCATTAGTTTAATTGCACCTGTGGTTTTATTGGCTGCGGCGGTGATCGCTGTGCCTATTTTTAAACGTATTGGTTTGGGTTCAGTTTTGGGCTATTTGATTGCAGGTTTGATCATCGGGCCTTTTGGTTTCGCCTTTTTCCAAGACTCAGCTTCAATATTGCATATCGCTGAATTAGGCATTGTGATGTATTTATTTGTGATTGGTTTGGAAATGCAGCCCTCACATTTATGGAGTTTAAGACGTGAAATCTTTGGTCTAGGGACGTTGCAAATTATTGCCTGTGCCACGGCATTGACAGGTGTTGGCTTATTATTTGGCTTTACTTGGCAAGTGGCATTTATTGGTGCAGCAGGTTTTGTACTGACTTCCACCGCTATTGTGATGCAATTACTGGGCGATCGTGGTGATATTGCGCAGCCTCAAGGTCAAAAAATCGTTGCCATTTTATTATTTGAAGATTTACTCATCGTCCCATTACTGGCAATCGTTGCATTTATGGCACCGAACCATGTGGTTGAAAGTACTTCTGCACGTTTGGAAAATATCGGCATTGGCTTAATTGCTATTGCAGGATTGATTGCCGCAGGGTATTGGTTGCTCAATCCATTATTTCGATTACTCGCCGCAGCAAAAGCTAGAGAAGTAATGACCGCCGCCGCACTGTTGGTTGTTTTAGGCGCAGCATTATTGATGCAAGTCAGCGGACTGTCTATGGCGATGGGCGCTTTCCTTGCAGGCGTACTTTTATCTGAATCGACATTCAGACACCAAATAGAAGCCGACGTTGAACCGTTCAGAGGCATATTATTGGGTCTGTTCTTCCTTGGCGTTGGTATGTCGCTGGATTTATCCGTGGTTCAGCAGAACTGGCAATTGATTATCAGTGGTGTTTTAGCGCTGATGTTTGCTAAAGCCTTGATGATTTATGTGGTTGCTCGATTGACCAAAAGTCCACATACCGAAGCTTTAGATCGTGCATTGCTGATGGCACAAGGTGGCGAGTTTGCATTTGTTCTGTTTGCGGCGGCAGTCAGTGCTCAAGTGATTGATAATACAGTGAAGTCGAACCTGACTGCGATTGTGGTGTTGTCGATGGTCTTGACCCCAATTTTAGGCATTATCTTTAAACGATTTACCCAAACCAAAGGTCATCTTAATTTGGACGATGTGAATATTGCCGAAGGATTAAGTGGCAGTATTTTGATGATCGGTTTTGGTCGTTTTGGTCAGGTTACCAGTCAATTGTTATTGGCAAGAGGTGTCGATGTCACCATTATTGATAATGACATCGACATGATTAAAAACGCAGAAAAGTTTGGCTTCAAAATCTATTATGGCGATGGTGGTCGTTTAGATATTTTGCATGCGTCTGGTGCTGCAACTGCCGAAGCTGTAGTAGTTTGTGTGGATAGCAAAGAAACCACCAATCGTATTGTGGAATTAGTCAGCCATGAATTTCCACTGGCAAAATTATTGGTACGTTCTTATGACCGCGAGCACTCACTTTATCTTGTGAAACATCAAGTCGATTATATGATTCGAGAAACTTTTGAATCCGCAATCAAATTTGGTGAAGTCATTTTAGCGCAATTGGGTGTAGATGAAGATGAAGTTCGCATGATTTCAAATGAAATCCGAGATCGTGATGATGAACGATTTGAGACGGAAATCGCCGCCGATGATGTGTCTGCAGGTGTGGGTTTACAATATTCACATGCGCACCCACGACCTACAGCGCCATTGATTCAACCGAAACAAGTGGGACGGATTTTAAATGATGAAGATGCACAAAAGGATATAGAGGAAAAATAGTATCCAACCAAGTGGAAAAAGTCTAAAAAAAACCGATTTTTACTTAAACGTAGAAATCGGTTTTTTAAATTATGTTGTATGACTTAAGCTTGGATTTCTGCATCCACACCAAAGGATTGGCGTAACAACAAACTAAGTTGATTGCGAGCTTTGATAAACCCGTCAATGCCACTTTGAAGTAATTGAGATGCCATCAAGTCTTGCTCAAGTTCAGCCCTAAAACTTTCCTCAGTTTGGGCAGCACGTACAATTTTCGCTGTATGTAACGCTGAACTTAGACTGAGTTGAGCTTCGACCGTGTGTTGATCTTGTTCCAATTGTGCCAAAAGATTAGGTGCAATGGTCAGTAGGTCACAACCTGCCAAACCTAACACTTGCGCTGTGCTACGGAAACTTGCGCCCATGACTTGAGTTGAAATGTCATGTTGTTTGTAATAGTTATAAATTTTCTTGACTGAAAGTACACCGGGATCTTTTTCAATTGGATATTGATCCACACCTTCTGCTTTTTTATACCAATCTAAAATTCGTCCTACAAATGGAGAGATCAGCGTGACGTTTGCATCTGCACAGGCTTGAGCTTGATGTAAGCCAAACAATAGCGTGAGGTTACAAGGAACACCTTCAGCCTCTAAAACTTTAGCTGCTTGAATGCCAGCCCAAGTCGAAGCAATTTTGATTAAAATACGTGACTGTTCAATGCCATAACCTTGATAGAGTTTAGACAGTTCACGTGCTTTGGCTATAGTGGCTTCGGTGTCATAAGAAAGGGAAGCATCGACCTCTGTTGAAACACGTCCATCAATTAATTTTAAAATTTCAACGCCAAATTTGACCGTTAAAATATCAATGGTGCGTTCAATCAATTCATCTGCTTGATAGCCTTCTTGTTTGGCTTGTAGATAAGCATCCTCTATTAGTTCTTTACTTTCAGGCTGTTCAGCGGCAGCCGTAATGAGCGATGGATTTGTTGTTGCATCTAGTGGGCGGAATTTACGAATGGCGTCTAGGTCACTACTATCGGCAACAACGGTGGTTAAGATTTTTAATTGCTGTAATGCAGATTCAGTCATTGGTTAGATTTCTTGGTAAACTATAGATTGGTAACTTCTTTTATAACATAATCTTTATGAAAGCAAAGCATGGCTTGAAGCCATATAACCATATAAATGAAAAGTATGGAAAATAGAAAAAGTGATGAGAAATTTACAGGGAAAAACCATTGTACTGACGGGTGCGTCTGGTGGAATTGGAGAACAGGCTGCAATTCAACTGGCTTTATTGGGTGCAAAAATGTGTTTGATTGCCCGTCGTGCAGATGAATTGGAACGAGTACAGCAGATAATTCAGCAACAAGGAGGTCAGGCATGGATTTATCCTGTTGACATTACTCAGGATGCTGAAGCGAAACAGTGCATCGAACAAATACTCAATGAACATAAGAAAGTTGATGTCCTGATTAATAATGCCGCTCGCTCGATACGCCGTCCAATTATTCAGGCATTGGATCGGTTGCACGATTTTGAGCGCACCATGCAAATTAATTATTTTGCGGCAGTACGTTTGACATTAGGCTTGTTGCCACACTTTCTGGAAAAGGGTGAGGGGCATGTTATCAATATCTCTACCATGTCTACCCAAGTTCCCATTCCGTTATTTTCAGCGTATTTAGCCAGTAAATCGGCACTAGAATCCTTTTCTCGGTCATTAACAATGGAGTTGGGCGATCAGGGAATTGATGTAAGTATTGTCTATTTTCCAATGGTACGTACACCGATGTCATCTAAAACAACGATTTATAAACATATGCGTATGATGGATACATCTTCCGCAGCAGGATGGATCATCAAGGCTGTACAGCAAAAGTCCTATCGTATTACCAGTGCCAGTGGTGCGATTGCGAATGCTTTATTGAATACGGCACCTGCTGCGGTGATGAATTTAACCCGACCCTTATTTCGATTGATGGATCGACAGTTAGTGAAAAAATTAAAGGATAAATCCGGTTAGTCTTCTTTCTGGTTCATATCCACATAAAAAGCATCATGCTAAACTAAGGCACTTGTCTTTCAAATTGCACTATTTTCTCTATGTTTCAGCAAGAAATTTCTCAATTAAACCTACAACAATTCAAAGCAGGCGAAAAACGTTGGATTGGTTCATTGCTTGGATCATCCGCTGCTTTATTATTCAAAGAAATTGCAACGCAAAGTTCAAATCTTTACGTGATCGTGGCGAAAAATAATCAACATGTTGCGCAGCTCGAAAGTGAACTCGAATTTTACGGTATTAAACCAACAATTTTCCCCGACTGGGAAATTTTGCCGTATGACCGTTTATCTCCACATCAAGACATTGTTTCAGAGCGCTTGGCAATCTTATCCAATATGCCACAAAAGGGCATTCTCCTTGTTTCTGCCAGTACCTTAGCGCAACGAGTCGCACCTTATTCATGGGTGGTGGGTGAACACTTTGATATTAAAGTAGGGCAAAGACTCAATTTAGAAACACAGAAAAAGCAATTGGTTCAGGCAGGTTATCGTTTGGTCGATACGGTCTATGATCATGGTGAATTTGCGGTTCGCGGCAGCATCATGGATATTTATGCGTCAGGGCAAGATCAACCGATTCGTATTGATTTATTTGATGATGAAATTGAAAGCTTAAAATTCTTTGATCCTGAAACGCAACGCACAACTGAAGCACTGAAAAATTTTACCGTTTTACCTGCCAAAGAATTTCCACTGAAAGAAGGGCGTGCTACCTTTCGAGATCGTTACGCGGAAAGCTTTCCGACTGCAAATCCCAAGAAAAACCCAATTTATCAAGATGTACTTGAAGGCATTTCAACAGCAGGTTTAGAATTTTATCTTCCTTTGTTTTTTGAAAGGAATGTCATGGAAGCACAAAGTATGCTCATGACATACTTACCAAAACATTGCGTTGTCATTACAAACAGTGAAGTTGAAGATGATTTAATTGGTTTTTGGAAAGAAGTCGTTCGTCGTTATGAAGATCGTCGTCATAACATTGACCAACCGATTTTGCCGCCTGAAGAACTTTTTTTAACGCCAAATCATGTATTACAAGCACTTAATCAATTCCCAAGAATCTTGGCATCTTCCGAAGTTTTTGAAAGCAAATCAGGCGTATTGAACCTAGCTGCTGAACAGCCTTCAAAACTCGCGGTTGATCCTAAAAAAGAACAGCCTTTTGCAGCGGTCAAACAGTATATTGATCAAGCCAAACATCCCGTTTTATTGGTGGCTGAAAGTGCAGGTCGCCGTGAAACTTTGAAAGATGCCTTGCGCTCAGTTTTAGGTGAAATCCAAAACGTCGACAGTTTCGCTCAATTTCAAAAAGATCAACTAAAAGTTGCGATTACCAGTGCACCTTTAGATCGTGGTTTATTGCTGAGCAATCAGCTTTCAGTCATTTCTGAAAACCAACTCTACGAACATCGTGTGGTGCAACGCCGTCGTAAACGTCAGCAGGAAGTGTCTGAAGAATTCTTAATTCGCAGTCTCACTGAGCTGAATATGGGCGCACCCGTAGTGCATATTGATTATGGGGTTGGGCGTTATGCAGGGTTGATTACCTTAGAAATTGATAATCAAGATCATGAATTTTTACAGCTCGATTATGCCGATAGTGCGAAAGTCTATGTTCCTGTAACCAATCTGCATTTGATTAGTCGCTATAGTGGCGGTGATCCTGATCTTGCGCCATTACATAAATTAGGCACAGATACATGGTCAAAGGCGAAGCGTAAAGCTTTGGAACAAATCCATGATGTTGCGGCGGAGTTATTACACATTCAAGCCCGCCGTCAGTCTAAACCTGGTTTTGCGTTTGAACTAGATCATACAGGCTATATGCAATTCTCGAGTGGTTTCGCTTATGAGGAAACCCTAGATCAAGCCAATGCCATTGATGCGACTTTACATGATATGCAACTAGCAAAACCGATGGATCGCCTAGTTTGTGGTGATGTTGGTTTTGGTAAAACAGAAGTGGCAATGCGCGCGGCATTTGTCGCTGTGCAAAATAATAAACAAGTGGCGGTGCTTGTTCCAACGACGCTGTTGGCACAGCAACATTATGAATCCTTTAAAGATCGCTTTGCCGATACCGCCGTTCGAATCGAAGTGCTCTCCCGTTTTGGCAGCAATAAAACCCATCTCAAAATCATAGAAGATTTAGCCGAAGGCAAAGTCGATATTGTGATTGGCACGCATAAAATTCTGCAAGAAAATATCCAATTTAAAAATCTTGGTTTAATGATTGTGGATGAAGAACATCGCTTTGGTGTGCGGGATAAAGAACGAATTAAGGCGCTTCGTGCCGATGTCGATATGTTGACTTTAACCGCAACGCCAATTCCACGAACCTTGAATATGGCTTTTTCAGGAATGCGTGATTTATCCATTATTGCCACGCCACCTGCACGTCGTTTGGCAGTCAAAACTTTCGTCCAAGAACATACCAATGATTCGATCAAAGAAGCGATTTTGCGTGAGTTATTACGTGGCGGTCAGGTTTATTTATTGCACAATGAAGTCGATACGATTGAACGTGCCGCTGAATCCATTCGCAACTTAGTCCCTGAAGCACGTGTTGCGGTCGCACATGGACAAATGCGTGAACGTGAGCTTGAGCAAGTCATGCAGCAGTTCTATCACAAAGAATATAATGTACTGGTCTGTTCAACCATTATTGAAACAGGCATTGATGTGCCGAATGCCAATACCATCATTATTGAGCGTGCCGATAAATTAGGCTTGGCACAATTACATCAATTGCGTGGGCGTGTGGGGCGTTCGCACCACCAAGCCTATGCCTATTTGTTAGTTCCGTCCTTAAAACACTTAAAAGGTGATGCGGAAAAACGTTTAGATGCGATTCAACGTGCTTCCACTTTGGGGGCAGGTTTCATGTTGGCGACTGAAGATTTAGAAATTCGTGGTGCAGGTGAATTATTGGGCGAACAGCAAAGCGGTTCAATGCAGGCGATTGGTTATAGTCTGTACATGGAAATGCTAGAGAAAGCGACCAAAGCCATTCAAAAAGGCAAAACACCGAATTTCGATGCACCATTATCATTAACCGCTGAAATTAATTTACACATGCCAGCTTTGATTCCAGATGACTATTTGGGCGATGTTCATCAACGTTTATTGTTCTATAAACGCATTAGTAATACCGATACGCAAGAAAAGCTCGATCATATTCGGATGGAACTCATTGATCGCTTTGGTATTCCGCCGCAAGCGGTGAAGCAGTTGTTTAGTGTGCATCAGATTCGACTGCGCGCTGAACAACTTGGCATCACCAAAATTGATGTCAATACCAATGGTGGTTACGTTGAATTTTCACCGGATACACCTGTGCAAGCGATGAGTATCATTCAGTTGATGCAAAAGAATCCGACACATTATCGTATGGAAGGTGGGCAACGATTGAAACTCACGGTACAACTTGCAGAAACCGAAAAACGGATTCAATTTGTCGTTGATTTGTTGAATAAGCTTTTGACGGAACTTTCTGCATAGGCGGGAAATTATCTTAGACTTGTGTGATGACGTAAATCATCACATTCTCGCTGTTTGATTGAAACAGAAGCAATAAATGAGGAAAATCATTGTTATTTGTAATCAATCAGACCACGAAGAATACTCACATCAAAACTGATGTGATAGTATTGGGCATTATTCTTCTGCATCATTTATAAAGATATGTTTAGTTTGCATCCACAACTGGCTCAAGATACTTTTTTTGTAGGCGATTTTCCGCTTTCAACATGTCGTTTAATGAATGATATGCAATTCCCTTGGTTGATTCTTATTCCACGTGTGCCAGGCGTGACAGAACTTTATGAACTCAGCCAAGCAGATCAAGAACAATTTTTACGTGAATCAAGTTGGTTATCTAGCCAACTCGCACGTGTATTTCGCGCAGATAAAATGAATGTTGCGGCTTTAGGAAACGTTGTTCCACAGTTGCATTTTCATCATGTTGTTCGTTATCAAAACGATGTTGCTTGGCCAAAACCAATCTGGGGTAATCCAGCTGTTCCTTATAGCAATGAAGTATTGGCACACATGCGTCAAACTTTAATGCTTGCATTACGTGGTCAAGGAGATATGCCATTTGACTGGCGTATGGACTAATCGGCAAAGGAAAAAACAGGACTAAATAACCCAAGGAGGGATCGGGTGCCATTAAATAGGTTAATTGATAAAGAACCTAGGCAATTCGCTTATTTCCATCGTTTGATGGGATATTCGATTCTGTCCTTAATTTTAGTTATTTATTCGTATACGACCTTCAATGCGAAGTACCAGCTTTACATCCTGCCTTTACTATTTCTGTATTTTTTATTCAGTTTTAAATTAGAAAAGTGGTTGCACTATAAGTTTGATCGTAAAACAGAAAAGAATATTCTGTTTACGAATGAAATCATCATTGTCGCCATTTCGCTTGCCGCCATACATTTAAATTTAGTACCAACCATGACCATTCTGTTCGCGGTTGTCTATGTCGGTATGAACAATAAAATCTCTTTGCCAATTTCCTGTTTAATTGGGCTCATTGGTGTATTGGTGTTTTATTTTTGCACCTTTTTTATCTTTGGTGCAGAAGAATATTTTGAACCGACAAATCCAGAGTTAACCATTTTAAGTTTACTCGGATTAATGATGTTTATTGTCATTGGACATTATTACCAACATCGTCGTTTGACAACTTTAGGGCTACAACGTCAGCACTATCAAAACCAAATGACTCGTTATATTACCTTTGCGAATCAACTCAGTCGTTATGCGCCATTGCAACTTTGGCAGTCGATTATGCGCGGCGAGTCAGAGGCAAAAATTGAATACAAACGAAAAAAACTAACCATCTTTTTCTCAGACATTAAGGGTTTTACGGAACTTTCTGAAACACTTATTCCAGATGATTTAGCGTTCCTGCTCAATGATTATTTGAGCCATATGACTGATATTGCCAAGCAATATGAGGCAACGGTTGATAAATTTATGGGTGACGCTGTTCTGATCTTTTTTGGCGATCCCAACTCTCAAGGCGTAGAACAAGATGCTAAATCTTGTGTAGAAATGGCAATTGCCATGCGTCAGCAAATGAAGTTGTTGCGCGAACGCTGGAAAAAGATGGGTTATCCAGCCTTACATATTCGTATGGGAATTAGCACAGGTTATTGTCACGTTGGCAACTATGGTGCGTCACATCGTATGGCGTATACCATTGTCGGTCGCGATGCGAATTTAGCAGCACGTTTACAGTCGGCGGCAGAGGTCGATGAAATTTTAATTTCAGACGAAACTCATCAGTTAATTAAAAATGAATTTTTATGTGTTCCCAAAGTACCTATTTATTTAAAAGGTATTCAAGGGCCAGTTAAAACGTGGCAAGTGGTAGAAAAATTCACAGCTAAAAAATCTGACACGCAAAAATGGTTTGATTTTGAATATAAGGGCTTTCATTTGGTTTTGAATTTGGAAGAAGTCCAAAATTACGAATATCCAGAGTTAGTTGAAATCTTAGAAAACATGACCAAGCGAATTAAAACACAACAAAAAATGACCAATGCACATGGTATTCCAAAATTGACATTGGATGATGAAGTAAAATAGCCTTGTGAAAATTTAGATGTATTTCTATAAGTCAGAAATAAAAAACTCCTCATTTAGAGGAGTTTTTTATTCATTACAGATAAAAGATTAATGATTTTCCGAAGCATGATTAATCGTATATTTCGGAATTTCAATTTCTAAATCTTCATCGACAATTGCAACTTGGCAAGACAGACGAGAGTCTGGTTCTAAGCCCCAAGCACGGTCAAGTAAATCGGCTTCAACATCATTCATTTCTTCAAGGCTGTCAAAACCTCTACGCACCACAACATGGCAAGTCGTACACGCCGCTGACATATCGCATGCATGTTCAATTTTAATACCTTGCTTAAGCAAGCTTTGGCATAAATTGGCATTTGCTTCAACTTCGAATTCAGCCCCTTCAGGACAAATTTGAGCGTGGGGAAGAACTTTAATACGTGGCATATTAATCACCTATACCTTTAATTTGAGTTAGACCAATCTTCAAGTTTGGTACCTGTTAGGGCATGGTCAATATGTCGGTTCATACGCAGTGCAGCAAATGCATCGCTGTGAAGTTTCAGTTGTTCAACGGCTTGTTCAATCGCATCAAGATCATTGGTTTCCAAGCGAACTTTTAACGCTTCAGCTGCAAGAATTAAATCGTGAGATTGTTGCTGAGAAAGTAAATCTGTATCAGCCTTTAAAGCTTGCTCTAAAGCTTCTAACTCACGTTGTGCTTCAACTTTGGTTTCTTGCAAATGACGAAGTTGCTTATCTTCCTCAGCATGCTGGAAACCTTCGACCAATAAGCGTTCAGTGTCCGCAGCAGACAAACCATAAGAAGGCTTAATGTCAATTTGAGCTTGAACACCAGAAGTGGTTTCTTTGGCAGAGACAGCCAGTAAACCATCAGCATCAACTTGAAATGTTACTTCAATACGCGCTCGACCAGCGGTCATTGGCGGAATACCGTGTAACACAAAACGACCCAAAGAACGGCAATGTTCAACCAAATCACGTTCGCCTTGAACCACATGAATCATCATGGCAGTTTGACCATCTTGATAGGTGGTAAATTCCTGACGACGTGCTACAGGAATCGCTGTATTACGTGGAATTAAACGCTCAACCAAACCGCCCATCGTTTCTAAACCAAGTGCAAGCGGGGTAACATCAAGCAGTAAAGACCCATCTTGGCTATTACCAATCAACTGATTTGCGGTAATTGCTGCACCAATCGCAACCACTTCGTCTGGGTTAATGGTACAGAGTGGCTCGTGTTCAAATAAGTCTCGGACTGCTTTTTGTACCGCATAAGATCGTGTTGAACCACCCACCAATACCACTTGCGCAATTTCATCTAATTCAAGTTTTGCATCACGTAATACACGCTTGCACACACTCATCGTTTTATCCAGCGCGACTTGAATAATTGATTCAAAAGTCGGACGATCTAAACTCAGATGATGATCTAATAATTTTAATTCCGCAGATTCATGATCAGATAAATATTCTTTAGCGCGACGCGCTGCAACAATATAAACGGCATATTCTTCATCGCTTAAGCTGTCGATATTGAGTTGTTTCTTCGCCCACTTTACGATTAAACGATCAAGGTCATCACCGCCTAAAGCTGTGTGTCCGCCTGTTGCAAGCACCTCAAATACACCTTCGGTAAAGCGTAAAATTGATACATCAAAGGTACCGCCACCTAAATCATAGATGACATAATTTTGATTGGTACTTAAATTAGTTTCTTGATCTAAACCATACGCCACCGCAGCAGCTGTAGGTTCATTCAATAAACGTAGGACATTTAAGCCAGCAAGCTGTGCTGCATCGCGAGTTGCTTGACGCTGCGCTTCATCGAAATAAGCAGGCACGGTAATGACTGCGCCATTGACTGGATTTTTTAAGCTGTCTTCTGCACGATCTTTGAGTTGTTTTAAGATTTCAGCGGAAATTTCTACAGGTGTTTTACGACCCGCTGCTGTTTCAAAAGCAGGCATTTCATTTTCAGCACCAACAAGCGTATAAGGATGCTGAAACTTAATATCTGCTTGTGAGCGACCCATAAAACGCTTCACAGAAACGATGGTGTTTTTAGGGTCGGTGAGCATAAAAGGCTTGGCGGCATCACCAAAGCTTGTTAAATCTTCTGCATAATGAACAATCGACGGCAATAAAACACGCTCTTTTTCATCTTGTAGAACTTTCGGTTTTCCCGATAGCACTGTTGCCACTAAAGAGTGGGTTGTCCCTAAGTCAATGCCAATCGCAATGCGGTGTTCATGCGGGGCAGTTGATTGACCAGGTTCAGCAATTTGCAAAAGTGCCATGCGAGAGATATTCCTTGAAAATAAACGGTTACAGCGGTCTAAAAATCATCATCTAAGTCGAAGCTTTCATGTTCATCCAGCATACGATCTTCAGCTTTATCAATATCATTCATCACGCGTTGGAAAAAGCGTAGCTTACGAACAGTATCCCGTGCTTCTGCCCAATCTTCTTCGGCATAATCAATTTTAAACTCACGAACCAAGCTATCTATCCATTGTTGCACGTCAACTTTTAAAGTTTTGAGCTGATCTGTCGATGTCGCTTCATCAAGCTGTTCTCGCATTTCAAGTGCAGATTGCAAGAACTCAAAATCACTGATGGATTGATCAAGATGATGATCTTGCTTTTTCAAGCTGAGCAAATACGCAGCACGACTGTCTACTTGTGATAAGACTTTATGCGCTTGGTTAATTTCGCTCGATTTAATCAAAGCCTGATTTTTATCATCGGATTTATCGGGATGATATTGCTGTTGCAAACTTAAAAACTGTTTTTTTAAAGCTGCTAAATCGATATCGAGTGCTTCGGGTAGTTGGAACAACTCAAAATGATTCATGGGAGATGAATTCCGTTTTTAAAATCCCACCCAACCTCCCTTTATGAAAGGGAGGAGCTTCACATATGGAAGTCCGCCTTAGAAAGGTGGGTGAGGAGCGGTTATAGCTCCGCAAGGGGATTCTGTTACTTAAGATAAAGAAATTAAATGGTTAAACCGTAAAGGATTCACCGCAACCACATTCACCTTTTTGATTTGGATTACTAAACTCAAAGCCTTCGTTTAGACCATTTTTAACATAGTCCATTTCTAAGCCGCTTAGATAAACCAAACTCTTAGGATCAACGAAAACTTTTACACCAGATTGTTCAAATACTTGATCGTGAGTATCAACATCATCTACAAACTCAAGTACGTAGGCTAAGCCAGAACAACCTGAAGTTTTCACACCAATACGAATGCCTTCACCTTTACCTCGATTTTTAAGGTAATTACTGATGTGAGATGCAGCAGTTTCGGTTAAATGGATCATGAAAACTCCAATGTTTGATTAGTCATCAGTTAAGCTTTCGCTTTTTTGCCACGATAATCTTCAATCGCAGCTTTAATTGCATCTTCAGCAAGAACCGAGCAGTGGACTTTTACTGGTGGTAGTGCAAGCTCAGTTGCAATATCAATATTTTTAATTGCTTGAGCTTGATCTAGCGTTTTGCCTTTTAACCATTCAGTTACAAGCGAGCTTGATGCAATTGCAGAACCGCAACCATAGGTTTTGAAGCGAGCTTCTTCGATGATGCCATTGCCATCAACTTGAATTTGCAAACGCATTACGTCGCCACAAGCAGGTGCACCGACCATGCCTGTACCTACATTTTCTGCATCTTTGTCTAAAACGCCAACATTACGAGGGTTTTCGTAATGATCAATTACTTTTTCGCTATAAGCCATGTTGCTTCTCCAAAACTCGGGGTCAGCCTAATATTAATATGAGGGTAAAACGACAATTTTCAATGAAGTGCTCAATATTGAGCACTCAAAAAATTAGTGTTCAGCCCATTCAACTGTTGAAAGATCAATACCATCTTTGTACATATCCCAAAGCGGAGAAAGGTCACGCAATTTCTCAACGGCTGCTTTGGTAATCGTTAACACGTGGTCAATATCGGCTTCAGTGGTGTAGTGACCAAAACTGAAACGAATTGAACTGTGTGCCAATTCATCAGATAAACCTAAAGCACGTAATACATACGACGGCTCTAAGGTTGCAGATGTACACGCTGAACCACTTGAAACGGCAGCATCTTTCAGTGCCATCATTAGCGATTCACCTTCAACAAAGTTGAAGCTGACATTTAAATAATTTGCAACGTTTTGCGTTGGATGACCATTCAAGAACACTTGTTCAAGGTCTTGTAAGCCATTCCATAATTTGTCACGTAACAGACGGATACGTGCTTGCTCTGCATGCATGGTTTTACCTGCAAGCTCAAAAGCTTCGCCCATACCGACCATTTGATGGGTCGCTAGAGTTCCTGAACGCATACCACGTTCATGACCGCCACCGTGCATTTGCGCTTTTAAGCGTACACGTGGACTGCGGCGTACATATAATGCACCAATACCTTTAGGGCCATAAATTTTGTGACCTGAGAAACTCATTAAGTCAATTTTCATGGTTGAAAGGTCAATATCAACTTTACCAGCGGCTTGAGCGGCATCAACATGTAAGAACGTTTTGTTCGCACGAGTCAATTCACCAATCGCAGCAACGTCAGTAATGGTACCAAGCTCGTTGTTCACCATCATCAATGAAACTAAAATGGTATCTGGACGTAACGCAGCTTGAACCATTTCAGGCGTAATTAAACCTGTGCGTGGTTCTGGTTCTAAATAAGTAATTTCAAAACCTTGCTCTTCTAGTTCACGGCAAGGGTCTAATACTGCTTTATGTTCGATTTTACTGGTAATAATGTGTTTGCCTTTAGAACCATAGAACTGGGCAATACCTTTCAATGCCAAGTTGTCAGATTCAGTAGCACCTGAAGTCCATACAATTTCACGTGGATCGGCTTTAATTAAATTAGCGATTTGCTCACGTGCATGTTCAACTTTCTCTTCGGCCTGCCAACCATACGCATGTGAACGTGATGCAGGGTTACCGAAAGTCCCTTCAAAAGTTAAACTTTCCATCATACGGGTAGCAACTTCAGGGAGAACAGGAGTGGTCGCTGCGTAATCAAGATAAATTGGACGTTTCATGTCAAATACCTGTAACCGATAAAAGGGCTGAATCTAAACTTGCAGAATTTTGGCGGATAGCAACAGTTTGTACATTGTCGCGGGTAATCAAATCGGCAAGGGTGATTTTTCCTAAATAGTCGGCAATGTGGTGGGAGAGTTCTTGCCATAAGTCGTGTGTTAAACACATCGCACCATTTTGGCAATTACCTTTATGGTCGCAACGAGTTGCATCGACGGTTTCATTTACGGCTTCTATAATTTCTAACACAGTGATTTCAGTGGCATGACGTGCAAGATGATAACCACCATTTGCACCGCGAACGCTGGAAACTAAGCCTTGACGCTTAAGTTTTGCGAATAACTGTTCTAAATAAGCGACTGAAATGGATTGACGAGCTGCAATTTCTGCAAGCGTGATCGTTTGTTCAGTTGGCTGCAACGCTAGGTCGAGTAGAGCAGTTACTGCGTAACGACCGCGAGTTGTAAGACGCATGATCTGATACACAAGATTAGACTAGATGGCTAAATTTTATGAATTCCGACTAAAATAGTCAAGTTTTAAATTAGCAATCTAAAGCTGAAAAGTGAATTAGTTGGCGTTATAGGGGGTTATTGAAGCCATATAGTATATACAAAATAGATAATAAAAATAAAGCCAAGTAGGGAAAATCCAATGTTGATCAGCTTTTGGCGTTTTTTAAGTCGCTGAATTCGATTTTGATATTGTTTGATTTCGACTTGTAAGGTATTGATTTCAGAGCGTTGATGATCAATTTTATCAAGTAAAGGTGCAATTCGACGTTGTGATGCAATGACATCCTGATGGTCGTCAAATGCATTAAACCATTGTTTCCAATTTCTCAAGATACTCGATAGCGTTAGATGTGGAATTAAATCCATGAATTGAGCAGCGAAAGTGGTGTCACCTAAAATACGAATATTGTCCATACTACGACGATTGCTAAATACAAAAATCTGAATTAGATCAATGAGCGTACTATTAATTTCTAAATCAATATTTCGATCTAAAGCTTGTGTGTCAAACAGCAGACCTTTTTCAGTAAACTGCATATAAAAAGCAAAAAAAGGAATGTAACTGTTCACGCGAACCGTTATTTTTTGATCTATAAGTCTTTTTGCTTGAGCGCGCAAAGTTGCATCATGCGTCAGGATGAAAGAAAAAAAAGTTTCTAAAACAATAATCGCGATGTTTAGCAACAAATCAGGATGTTTGTGTCTTTGTTGCGACTCATTCATAGATTTATTTATCCTTCCCAATTGCATTTAAAGCGTCTTAGCCTGAAAATTTGAGCATCCATACTCTAATTAAAATAATTTACAGGACTATATTGCTTTGTAGAACAGTTTTTTAAAACGATCAAGTCCTAACTTTGATATTATAGAAACATTTTATGGTTTAATGCGTCCACAGTTTGTAAAGTGCTTAGGAGTACAGGTTCATGGATCACTCGAATATAGAACAAATTACTGAAGATGGTGAATTGAAAAATAATTCTAAATCAAAGAGTTCCAAGAAATCTGCACTTGATTTTAAAAAATACACACAACAAATTTGGTTGGCGGGTTTGGGTGCTTTTTCACGTGCGGAAGAAGAGGGAAATAAATTATTCGACTCTCTTGTGAAAGTGGGTGAAGAACTAGAATCTAAAACAGTCGATTTCGCCGATAATGCTGTAGGGAAAGTGACAGAAAAAGCCAAAGAGTCGGTTACAGACACCAAAGATAAAGTTGAGAAAATTTTAGATACAGGTGTGAATCACTCGTTAAATCGTATCGGATTAGTGACACCTAAAGATTTACAACACATTGAGCAGTTGTTGCTTCAGCTTCATATTAAAGTTGATGCTTTAATTGAAGAAAACAATCAGCTTAAAGCGAAATTGATTAAAAAGTAAAAAAAATGAGATGCTCATCTCTTATACGTCGTTTTTCAGTATTTTTTTTTGCGAATTAGACGATTCTAGTATTGCGTTTCCCCCCAAAGCATTGCTATAAAGGCGGCATGGCCTTTAAAACTATAGCCTTGGATCTTAAATAAACGATATTAAGAGGATATTTCTAATCATGAATAAATCAGAATTAATTGAAGCAATTGCTGAAAAAGGTGGTTTGTCTAAGTCGGATGCGGGTAAAGCACTCGATGCAACAATTGCGTCAATCACTGAAGCACTTAAAAAGGGTGATACAGTAACTTTGGTTGGATTTGGTACATATAGCGTTAAAGAACGTGCTGCTCGTACTGGTCGTAACCCTAAGACTGGTGAAGAACTTAAAATTAAAGCAAGCAAAGTACCTAGCTTCAAAGCTGGTAAAGGTTTAAAAGATTCAGTTGCTTAATTTTTGAGCTTCATTAAACGCACCGCTTTGGGTGCGTTTTTTATTTATTGAATGAAAAGTTTAATTTGAGCTTTATTCTGCATTCATTCAGTGTGTTTTTTCAGTTAAAATTGCACCCAAATAAAATATTGGAATACTTATGGAATCGTTTCGTACAGTCATTAAAGGTTGGCTTGGCAAAGTCCTATTAGTTTTGTTTTTGACGCCTTTAGCGCTGGTTGGTATTGAAGGATATTTCAGTGGTAGCAATAAAGCAGACGTTGCGAAATCGGTAAACGGTCAAGATATTTCTAATAAAGAATTAGAAGGCGCAACCAAAAACTATAAAGATCAATATTTATCGTTGGTGAAAGGCGATGAATCTTTATTGAATCAATCTGTGATTCAGCAAAAAGCGCTAGATGCCTTAGTTGCGAGAAATTTATTACAACAGCAAGCTAAGAAATTGGGCATTTCGTTAAGCGATGTTCAACTTGAACAGATGTTGGCACAACAACCGACGTTTCAAGAGAATGGCAAATTTTCTCAAAAACTTTATGAAAATTATTTACGTTCGGTCGGTATGACCAATCAGGCATTGATCGCAAGTTTACGTCAAGATCATGCCTTAAAAATGATGTCATCAAGTTTAATGGATTATGCTTTAGTGAGTCAGTCAGACTTACAACAATTGGCGAATTTACAAACTGAACAACGCACTTTGCATTTAGCGAGTATTTCGCTAGATGAATATAAAAAAGGTGTAACTGCTTCAAATCAAGAAATTACCGATTATTACAACAAGCACAAAAATGAATTTAAGCAAGTTGCCAGTGTAGATGTCGATTATGTGGTTTTAACAGCTGCAATGTTGCCTAAAACGAATCTTGCAGTGACAGATGCCGATGTACAACAAGCCTATGCCGCATTTGTTGAAAAACAGCAAAAAGATGCAAAGCGTGAAGTGAAGCATATTTTAATTACCACTGATGCGCGTAGCGATGCGGCAGCTCAAAAGTTGGCGAATGAAGTCTATGCCACGATTCAAGCAGGTATGCCATTTGCCCAAGCTGCAGCAAAATTTTCGGATGATACAGGTTCAAAAGCCAATGGTGGCTTAATTGATGCTTATGCACCTGGTATTTTCTCAGCGGATTTTGATAATGCAATTAGCGCATTAAAAAATAATCAAATTTCAAAGCCTGTGAAAACGCAATATGGTTATCACATTATTGAAGCAAATAGCTCTGCGCCAGATGTTCCAGCCTTTGAAACTGAAAAAGCACGCTTAACCGCAGAAGTTGAAAAAAACAAATTGGCAAATAGCTTTAGCGATACCGTCAACAGTTTGAATGAAATGGTTGTAGGCAGTGATGCTTTAGATGCGGTAGTTCAAGAAGTTAAAACGGCACGAATTGAATCTGCAAACGGCGTAACATTGGCAACTCAAAATCCTTATTTAAGCGATTTAGCGGTGAAAGCAAAATTGTTTAATGATGATGTGAAAAATGGTGACCGTAACGCATCTTCAAACATTCAATTGAGCAATGGTGATACCGCTTGGATTAAAGTCCGCAATTACCATGCTGCGGGTGTACAGCCATTAGCACAAGTAACAGAAGCGGTTAAAGCAAAAGTCATTGAGGAAAAAGCGTTTAAAGCTGCTCAAGCGAAAATGGCAACAATCTTGACTGATTTTAAAACCCAACCAGCGGCTCAAGTAATTGCAAAATCTCCAGTTAAATTTGAAGATGCAGGAACATTTACGCGTTCTCAAGGATTAAAACGCCCGATTGAGCGTGCTGCATTTAGCGTGGCTGCACCGAGTAAAGCAGGGTTATGGTCTGTGACAACGACCAAACTACCGAATGAATTGGTGATCGTCGCTGTTTCAAATGTGAACAGTACTATTGCAAGTACCTTGCCAGCAGAACAATTGACCGAGTTGAATAAACTGTATCAGCAGTTCCGTGGTCAGCAAGTATTGGAAGACTATACGGAATACTTAAAATCTCACGCGAAGATTAAATAAGTTGATTAATCGAATCTAGTTATAGATTGATTCTAAAAATCCTATGAAAACCGAGTTAAATGATTAGCTCGGTTTTTTATATGGGTATGATGTTAATGTAACTTGTCTTTGACGTATCAGTTGTATTCTTTCCGACTTTGACGAATCAAAAGGTTAAAGCAGAGGATTACAATGAATCTAAAGGACTTTTCACACCTAATCCACCTCGATTTAATACATGCGTATAAATCATTGTCGTTTTAACATCAGCATGTCCCAGCAATTCTTGTACCGTTCGGATATCATAACCACGTCGCAAAATTTGTGTTGCAAAACTATGTCTTAGCGTATGTAAAGTTGCAAATTTTGAAATATCAGAACGCTGCACAGCCTCCTTGAATGCACGTTGTAATCCTTGATGATAAATATGATGCCGACGGATTATCTTTGTTCGTGGATCACTCGATTCATTAGCTGCTGGGAACACCCAGAACCAAGGTAAGCTAACATTGGCTTTCGGGTATTTTTTCTCAATTGCATCTGGTAGATACACACCTATTCTATTCTGTAGCCGATCTTCTTTAAATAACTTTTTAGCTTGCTCTATTTGCTGGTGAAGCTCAGTTTGAATCGATGTAGGTAGAATCGTCACGCGATCTTTATCACCTTTTCCTTGGCGAACAACAATCTCATGTAATTCGAAATCTATATCTTTAATGCGTAACTGCAATAATTCGTTTAACCTCATTCCTGTGCCATAAAGCATTTTAGCCATGAGCAAATGAATACCTGATAAATGTTCAAAAACGGACTGAACCTCTAGATGTGTTAATGCTACGGGCAATCTTTTGGGTTTATTGGGGCGATTTAATTCTTGTAACCAAGGAAGCTCTACACCAAGCACTTCCTTATATAGGAAAAGTAAGGCTGAAAGTGCTTGATGATGTGTAGATTGTGAAACATTTCCCACGTTCACTAAATGTGACAAATAAGATTCCACTTCCAACCGCCCCATTTCTCGTGGATGACGCAGTTGATGAAAAATGACATAGCGTTTTATCCATCCACAATATGCCTGTTCAGTTCGATAACTCATATGTTTGTAGCGTATACGTTGTCTAACTAAATCTAATAGTTTTGGGGGCTGAGTTGCCATCATATTATCCTTGTTATTTTTTGTGTTTAATGATAATTTTTAGTTCAAATAAATCAATATTATGTTGTTTAATAATTAATCAAATAGGTGTCTTATGCAGCAAGGTTTGGAATCTTATGTGTCACTTCTGCCGCATAAGAGTAGTTGGGCATCACAAAGCCTGAGCACATGCTTTTCATAGTGCGGTTCACTGACAAACCGGAGTGCCTGTCTATCAGGCAGCAGTTTTTGTCTGCACATCTCCAGTGGCTTGAGCAGCATCAGCAAACCATCCTTGTCGCTGGCTCGCTTCGGCCAGAGCCAAGCGCAGCGCCGGTCGGCGCAATGTGGGTTGTAGAGGCACAGAGCAAATCCGAGGTCGAGGCCCTGTGGCTCACAGACCCATTCTGGGTTCAGGGGCTGCGCCAGAGCGTCGAGATTCAGCACTGGTCAAAGGCATTTCCTGAGCGTAGGGTTCCAGTGTGAGTTCAGTGCTGCCCAACAAGGCACTCCAGCCGACCGTTTTGCCTCCGCTTCGCTACGGCAAAACGGCGGCTGAGTTTGGGCGTTAAACATCATGAGGGAAGCGGTGATCGCCGAAGTATCGACTCAACTATCAGAGGTAGTTGGCGTCATCGAGCGCCATCTCGAACCGACGTTGCTGGCCGTACATTTGTACGGCTCCGCAGTGGATGGCGGCCTGAAGCCACATAGTGATATTGATTTGCTGGTTACGGTGACCGTAAGGCTTGATGAAACAACGCGGCGAGCTTTGATCAACGACCTTTTGGAAACTTCGGCTTCCCCTGGAGAGAGCGAGATTCTCCGCGCTGTAGAAGTCACCATTGTTGTGCACGACGACATCATTCCGTGGCGTTATCCAGCTAAGCGCGAACTGCAATTTGGAGAATGGCAGCGCAATGACATTCTTGCAGGTATCTTCGAGCCAGCCACGATCGACATTGATCTGGCTATCTTGCTGACAAAAGCAAGAGAACATAGCGTTGCCTTGGTAGGTCCAGCGGCGGAGGAACTCTTTGATCCGGTTCCTGAACAGGATCTATTTGAGGCGCTAAATGAAACCTTAACGCTATGGAACTCGCCGCCCGACTGGGCTGGCGATGAGCGAAATGTAGTGCTTACGTTGTCCCGCATTTGGTACAGCGCAGTAACCGGCAAAATCGCGCCGAAGGATGTCGCTGCCGACTGGGCAATGGAGCGCCTGCCGGCCCAGTATCAGCCCGTCATACTTGAAGCTAGACAGGCTTATCTTGGACAAGAAGAAGATCGCTTGGCCTCGCGCGCAGATCAGTTGGAAGAATTTGTTCACTACGTGAAAGGCGAGATCACCAAGGTAGTCGGCAAATAATGTCTAACAATTCGTTCAAGCCGACGCCGCTTCGCGGCGCGGCTTAACTCAAGCGTTAGCCGTCTCAATAACATCCCAGCAAATCAGAGGCATTGATGAATATAGATAA
>JAVXBC010000014.1:0-38822 GCA_036660195.1 Acinetobacter sp. | reverse complement strand
GGTTGATTTCCCCAAGTCCATGTATGACCTAAACGAAATATGCGTGCCATCCACATTTTTTGGTCATTGGATAAGGTGGCTAATCGAGACTGTGAAGGGTCAATATAAGCTCTTAAACCATTATCAAAATCCACTTTCCATACAGGCAGCAAGCGATTGACACTTGGATAATCATCACCGAATTTGGTGATGAATTCAGCCGAAAGGATTTTTTCTTTCGCCAAGCCCGTATACCAAACAGCTAGCCTTTTTGCATCTTGCTGTTCTGCATCTGCAATTAATTGACCTGATTGACTATCAAAATATTCAGCAATCTTTTGATTAGGTTTCACTACTCGATAAGCCACATGATTTGGCTGTAATTCGATGGCTTGTAAGGCTGAAATTTGCTGAATGTGATGCTGCTGCAATACTTGCGGTGCAGGCAATGCATTCTGTAAATTCAGCTGTTGAGTTGGAGGCATTCGTTTTGCGGGTTGGGGTTGCGTTGCACTCATAAGAGGATGCAACACACCAGTTAAAGACCACATCAAAACGAGAATGCCCAACACCATTCCAAAGCTACGATGAAACTTGAGTAGCTTCTTGAGTTGTTTAGCATTCATTGCTTATTTCCCAAAATGATAGCGTAGACCGAGTAAATACGTCCGTGGTGCAGCAGGCGTATAACTCACCTGATTATTACTAAATGAAGTACTTTCAGCATAGTGCACATCCGTTGCATTCAGGATTTGACCAAATACTTCATAGCCATGTTGACGATAATTTGCACGTAAGTTTAAAAGTGTATGTCCATTATATTTTTCGGTGTTGGCATCATTGATCCAGTACGAGCCAACATAAACGCCTTCCGCAGAAAGTAACAGTTCTGGGATTGGCTTGATTTGATATTCAACCGTGCCAAAACTTTTTGGTGAGCTAGGCATGGTATTACCACTATAGTCCAGTGTAGATGACGGCTGGAATTCTTCATATTCATGCTGAGCGATACTGCCTGACACTTTCACACGCTGATCATAGGCATCGCTAATTTTCAATGTGCCTCCAATTTCGATACCTTGATGCAGGGTTTTACCTGCATTACGCGGTTCACGCGTATTATCCGCTTTGGTATAACTGATAACTTCGTCTTTACCTTGTAAACGATACACGGTGATTTCGCCATCCAAACGATCATCTAAAAGTTTGAAACGTAGCCCTGCATCAATATTATTAAATGTCGCAGCATCTAAGTCAGGCGTAACTAGATTCGCGCCATATAAACTACTGACCTCAGGCGGTACAAAACCTTGTGACCAATTGCTATACACATCCATCTTTGGGGTGAGATTCCAAACTACACCGAGTTGCGGACTGGCTTTTTTGAAGTTCCTTTTCTCATCAGGTGCGCCTGTCACTCTTGATGGGGTTAATTGGTTATCGAAGTCGTAACTAATCCAGTCATAGCGAGCGCCGCCGACCAAATTCAAATTAGGCAAAACCTGCCAATTGGCTTGTCCATAAATTGCTTGGTTGTTGACATCGACATTGAAATTACGGAGTAATTGACGTTGTTGATAGCCTGTATAAACCAAACTATTTGGATCACGAAATACTTCAATATCATTGGTCTTGGCTTGATTTGGAGAATGATCTGCCATTGCGCCAACAACCCATTTCACCTGATCTAAATCAATCGAATGTTGTACATTTAAGCCATAGGATTGAAAGGCATTCTCTGTGATTTGACCACTATAGGTTCCAGTTGGTGTGCCATTTCTAATATCGGTACGGATGTTATAGCTTGGGTTTTGCTCGGTGCTATTGTCACGATAATACAGCGTGGCTTGACTCTGTTGTTGATCATTCCACTTATGATTGATTTGCGACGATAGACGAGTTGAATCTACCGCACGATAGGTAAAGGTTTGATAGCTATAACCTGAACGTTTGCTGTAATCATCCGCATTTAAGCTCCCAGTCATATCAGCTTCTAAATGGTTATAGCTGAAAATATTTTTGATTTGCGTTGCATCAGAAATGCGCCAGTCATGTCTTAACGTGACACTTTGTTTATTGCTCTCAGCATGGTCTTGCCAACTGTCACCACGATCACTGGCATAGGCTGAAAGTCTTAGACCTTGCTCGCCATATTCAGTATCAAAAGTGTTGGATGCGCCAACATCTAGGCGACGGTATCCTTCGGAACTGGCACTGATGCCAACATCAGCCGTAGGCGTTAAACTAGGCGCTTTGGTGATGAAATTAACCGTACCGCCAATCGCATTGCTGCCATACAAGCTACTGGCAGGGCCACGTAAAATTTCGATATTATCAACACCAGCCAAATTCACTTCATACAAGGCATTGTGGTTAAACACACCGACAGGACGAATCGAAATACCATCTTCTAAATATTGATATACCGCTGCGGTGGTAATCGGCTGACGAATCGACATCATGTGTTGTTCATTGCCCAAATCATTCATCAATACGCCTGGCGTTTGATTCAGTAATTGTCCAATAAAAGTCGCGTGTTTATCTTCAATGTCTTTAGCGGTGATTTGGCTGATCGCAGCAGGGGTATTATTGATCGATTCACCCTCACGGCTTGCCGTCACCACAATGGTTGCAAGTGTTTTAACTTCATTCGTTGATTCGGTTTCATCCGCAAGAGCAACAGAACTATAGCTAATCGACAGGCAAGCAGCCGTTAATACAGACAAACGAAATTGAGTATTCATATTTTTACTCTATAAAAGCAATACACAGGGCTGTACCGCAGAAAGTCACTGGATACAAGGTATAAGAAATTGCACTTTATAGAGCGAGTGGTGGGGCTTGTTTATTTGGGAAAATATAGGCAACACGTGGAATATAAAGGTTTTCTATCCACGCAGCACAAAGGCAACGGACTCGACTAAACCAAGCCAGTAGAAATACTAAAATAAAGGCAAATAAGGGCACAATCACCGCGGCATCAAAACCATAGGTACATAAAGGACAATGCTTCATGATTTGGCTTGCAAGCGCAAAAACTTCTTTGGCATGGTCGCTGAGTTGATCATGTTCTGCGTGTTGTAAATGCTGTCCGTGATGCATCTCAGGCATCATATGATGCTGATAATGACTGGTATGTGATGAATGTGACATCACCATATTATTTTGAATTTCTGTAACTTGGCAATGCGTTGGCATTGCATACAGTGCAGGAACGATACCTGTATGAACCAGCGTAGGTAACATGATATGCCAGAGCAAACACAGCAAAGTAATCGCGCCGAATGAGGCACGCCACTTGAGCATGTGTTGACGAAAACTGGACTGCATATCTACGATACGAGGAAATAGAAATGTGAGGGCAGTATAGTCAAAAAAATACAGCAGTTCAAAACTTATTGGTGAGATTCTTCACACCACAATGATCAAAATATAAATTATTGATTTTAAAATAAAAACAGACTCGCTTGAGTCTGTTTTTTTGATTCTTAGATGGGCATTTACAGATTAACGATTTGGTAAAACATCTTTTAATGCTTCATGCATTTCAAGTAAGGCTTTTTCTGTGGTTTCCCAATCGATACAACCATCGGTCACCGATTGACCATAGACCAAATCATTCAGGTTTTCAGGAATATCCTGACGACCACCTTTTAAATGACTTTCCACCATGATGCCTACGATAGATTTATTGCCATCTAAAATCTGCTCAGTGATATTTTTCAACACTAAAGGCTGTAAGTACGGGTCTTTGTTTGAATTGGCATGACTGGTATCAATCATGATTTTGGTGCTGACCTTGGCTTTGGCTAATGCCGCTTCTGCATCTGCTACAGATGAAGCATCATAGTTTGGTTTGCCATTTCCACCACGTAAAACAACGTGAGCATAAGGGTTGCCTTTGGTATTAATAATGGCAACTTGACCATTTTCATTCAAACCTAAGAAGCTATGACCGTGTTTAACCGATTGCATTGCATTGGTCGCAACAGTTAAACCGCCATCAGTACCATTTTTAAAACCGACTGGAGAAGATAAACCAGACGACATTTCACGGTGCGTTTGGCTTTCTGTCGTACGTGCGCCAATCGCCGACCAAGCGATTAAATCTTGATAATATTGTGGCGAGTTTGGATCAAGTGCTTCAGTGGCACACGGTAAACCTTTTTCATTTAATTCAAGTAAAAGTCCACGACCAATGTGTAAACCTTTTTCGATATTGAATGAATCATTCATATCTGGGTCATTAATCAGACCTTTCCAACCCACTGTGGTACGTGGTTTTTCAAAATAAACACGCATGACCAAATACAAAGTGTCTTTAACTTTTTCACTCAATACTTTTAAACGATCCGCATATTCACGTGCCGCAATAGGATCATTGATTGAACACGGGCCAATCACGATAAACAAACGTTTATCATTGCCATCAAGAATATTACGAACTGTCTCACGCCCTGTAAAAACAGTGTTTAACGCAGTTTCAGATAATGGAATTTCTGCTTTAAGCTGCGCAGGCGTAATTAAAGTTTGAATGCTTTTAATATTAAGGTCGTCGATCGCGGGCTGAGAAGCTGGATTTGGCTGTAGAGTCGTCATTGATGTCACAAATTAAATCGAAAGTAGAGGTTATTTTGCCCATGAATATAGCATGAAAAGCTGATGGATTAACTATTGATTCAGACAATTTATTGATAATCCATCGGCGGGGAAGTGCTTATACCAGTGAAGTAGAATGCGTATTCTGCTGAATTACGACAGCTTGGTGTGTTTCTACAGGTTTTGGCTTCGCTTTAATTGGATTAACCATAAAGTTAATCCCTAACGCAAATAAGGTAATCCCTAAAATTTTACGAATAAAATGTTCAGGCATACGAGAGCTGATTAAGGTTCCGATAATAATTGCAGGAATCGAACCGACCAATAACCATCCCAGTAAATGGAAATCGACATTGCCTGAAGACATGTGGCTTAGACCTGCTACAGCGGTGAGTAGTACGGCATGAACCACATCTGAACCAATAATCCGAATCATAGGCAAATTAGGGAACATAATCACCAATGCCATAATGCCGAATGCACCTGCACCAACAGAGGATAGGGTTACGAAAACTCCCAATACCACGCCCATGATCAAAATATAATGACGCTTATGTTGTAGTGCGTGAAGTTCGCTTTCCATATTGGCTTGTTCTCGATTGCGGAAGCGATCAAAGAACTTTTCAATTTGCGCACGAAAGATGATTGAAATACCAGTCAAGGTCAACATAAAACCCAAGACCATTGTCAGTACGGCTTTATAATGTGTTGATTGACTTAAATAATGTTCCAATACCCAAGAGGTTGCGAACGAGGCAGGCAGACTGCCCAACGCCAGCCAAATCACAATAGGCCAAACAATATTTAATTTTTTTGCATGTACTACAGAACCGCAAAATTTAGAAATAGAAGCATAAAGTAGGTCGGTACCAATCGCGATATGCGGTTCAATTTTAAATAAACTAATTAAAATCGGCGTCATTAACGATCCGCCACCCACACCAGTGATACCTACACAAAAGCCAACCAAAACGCCAGCTAAAATAAATTCGACAGGACCAAACATCGACAATATACCTAAATATGCTAAAACATGCATATCTTATGCTTTTTAGAGATAACTCGTTGTGATGAATAGTGATTTACTTATTCAAAAAAACGCTAAAGGTGAGAAATCTTAAATTGTGAATCATTTTATTCAATACGGTTTGTTGTTTTTTCACCAATCATGAACAAATTACAAAGTGTTGGATGATTCGTTGTAAAATCATTCTGTTAGAATTCATTAAACTTTGAATGGGGCACTGGTCTTGTTAAAACAAAAGCTAAAAATTGGCATCGTGGTCGGTGAAGTGTCGGGCGATACACTCGGCGTTAAACTGATGCGTAGTTTTCGTGAGCAAGGTATAGATGCTGAATTTGAAGGGATTGGCGGGCCGCAAATGATCGCGGAAGGTTTCCATAGTTATTATCCGATGGAAATCTTATCGGTGATGGGTATCGTCGAAGTGCTCAAAGATCTAAAAAAATTATTTGCAGTGCGTGATGGCTTGGTTGAACGTTGGACTGAACATCCTGTCGATATATTTATTGGTATTGATGCGCCTGATTTTAACTTACGTTTATCTAAAACCATCAAAGAAAATAATTTACCGATTAAAACCGTTCAGTACGTCAGCCCATCGGTTTGGGCGTGGCGGCAAGGGCGAGTACATGGTATTAAACGTAGTATTGATTTGGTGTTATGTCTATTTCCTTTTGAAAAGAATTTTTATCATAACTTTGACGTGCCCGCAGCCTTTGTCGGTCATCCATTAGCCAAGCAATTACCCCTGAAAAATCCGCTTGAAGATGCCAAACATCAACTCGGTTTATCGACGCATAAAATCCATGTCGCCTTATTACCTGGGAGTCGCAGAGGGGAAATTGAAAGTTTATTGCCACTGGTGACGGGCGCTGCGGCAATTCTGCATCAGAAATATCCTGAATTAGAATTTTTGATTCCTGCGATTAACGATGCAAGAAAACATCAGATCGAGCAAGGTCTACAAAGTTTAGAAAGCAGCTTAAAAGCAAAAATCCATGTTTTAGAAAATCGTGATAATGAGTCGAAAATTGGGCGGATGGTGATGAATGCCAGCGATATTGTGGCACTTGCATCAGGTACAGCGACACTAGAAGCAATGTTATTGCATCGTCCAATGGTGACATTTTATAAGTTGAATTGGATCACCTACATCATTGTGAAGTTACTAGCAAAAATTCCGTATTATTCATTGCCGAATATTATTGCGGGCAAGAAAGTGATTCAGGAGTTGATTCAAGCCGATGCTACACCGCAAAATCTTGCCGCTGAAATTGAAAGATTAATGGATTATGAAACAGCACATATTCAGATGTTGCAACATTTGAGTATGCACAAACAGCTGATTTCAGGAAATACTGAAGATCCTGTACAGGCGATTTTGAATTGCTTAGAACAGAATCAACAAGGTGGCGTATAGCCACCAAATTTTCAAGCTTTAAACGCGTAAAATTAACTCATAACCTGTGTATTTACGGATATTGATCACACCAATATCGAATAATAAATATTGACCTTTAATACCTTGCAGCACACCTCGAATGGTCGGGGTTTTATCTAAATTTAATGACTTAATTTTTTCAGGATAATGTTCA
The DNA here is from genome assembly GCA_036660195.1 of Acinetobacter sp. Classification (GTDB taxonomy): domain Bacteria; phylum Pseudomonadota; class Gammaproteobacteria; order Pseudomonadales; family Moraxellaceae; genus Acinetobacter. The sequence continues at coordinate 31,625 of JAVXBC010000014.1, read as the reverse complement.
ACGGGATAGATAAATTCGCGTGGTAATTCATTGTCTAAAAATTCCACCGTTTCCTGAAATTCAAGGTTTTGACTGAATTCATCCCGAATCGTTTGAATTTTAGGGGCAAATTCTTCAAGAATTTGATCGCGCTGTTCAATTAAATCTAAAGGTTCTGCTTCACCTTTAAGCAATTTACGCCAATCGGTTTTATCTGCGATTTGTGTCCCGAACATGGTTTCTAAATGACCAGACAAACGACGTGAACCTACTTTTAAAATCGGTAGGGCTTGAGTCGCGCCTTGATCTAACCATCTCGATGGCATATTGACAATACGGGTAATGCCAATTTTTAAAGCACTAGAATTGGCGAGATAGACAATATGTGGCTGAAAACAAACATTGTGTGCAAAATCATTTTCACGGCAAGTGCCTAAATGATAGTGGCAGGTTTCAGGCTTCATAATGCATAAATCGCATTCGGCTTTGGTTTTAAAACATCTAAAGCAATGACCTTGTGAATATGACTTGGGTGTTTTTGCACCGCAAGAAGTACAAAAAATATTGCCTGTCCATTCGATCTCGATTTCTTGACCTAAGACAAATGGGAGATTAGTTTCTGAACGATCTAATATAAATTTGTATTCAACATTTGCCTTGAGTGTTGGCTGATCAGTTACACTATGCGGTGCAAGTGCCGCGTGCATTTTATGGCAAACGCCTCGTAGTTCCATCAATAAACTCTCATCTTTCTCATTCAAGGGTTGCAGTTCATGGCTGATCAAAATGTCATCACGTCGATGCTAGACGATTTATCTCAGGAACAGCCTATCCATACTGCACTTTGTATCGGTCAGCAGATTGACCAAAATGCTTCAATTCAATGGCATTATTTTAACGTAACTGACTTTTTAAATCAGCCATTTACGCAGCGTTATGATTTAGGTTTTGTATTATTTTATACAGATGAAATGCAAAACATCAGTGAAACGCAAAAATCACAGCTATTGGTCAAACTGCGTGATTTGATGGCAAAACGAATTGTGGTGGTCAGTCGTTTGCAAGATGAAAAATTATTACGCTCACTGGGTTTTACTCAACTCATTGATAAAACCGCACACAGTGCTGATTTTGCTTTATGGCAATTTAATATTTTGACTTATAAACATGTGCCAGATTGGTTTAATTCAAGGTTTTGGGCAAATCCTGAAAACTGGAATAAATTTCGATGGTAAATATTTAAAAATCAATCTGTTAATAATTCAACATGATTGAGTGACTCACTGTAAGTTCTTGCAAAATTTAACAATTTAACTTTGTTTTAAACGTTCAAAGCAGCGTATTCTTTTTGGATAAATAATTCAAAAAGGAATGTATAACTCATGACAGATTTAAGCAATATAGTTGAAATTTTAGCGAAACAAGCATTAGGCGGTCAGCAGCAATCAGGTCAAGCAGGCGGTTTAGGTGGAATCTTAGGGTCTGTTTTGGGGCAAATGGGCGGACAGCAACAAAATCCACAGAACCAACAAGGCGGTTTAGGTGGAATTCTAGGTTCTGTATTAGGACAATTAGGCGGCAACCAAACTCAAACGCAAAATTCGCCATTGGGTGGCAATAAAAGCCAATTATTGATTTTAGTATTACCGTTGATTTTGGGATGGGTGCAAAAACAAGGTGGTCTGCAAGGGGCGCTAGATAAACTTAAAAATGCAGGTTTGGGCAATCAAGTGCAGAGTTGGGTAGACCCACAACAACAAAATGCTGAAGATGTTCCTTCTCAAAACTTACAAAGCCTGTTTGATGATCAAGAGGTTGAACAAGTCGCTCAACAGGCAAATGCGCCTAAACAAGATATTTATGGTGCAATCGCTTCAGTCTTACCTCAAGTGATTGACTCACTTACCCCACAAGGTACAAATACGAATCAACAAGAAGCCAATCAAGATATTCAGCAAGTGATGAACTTGGTTGGTAATTTTTTGAAGAAATAAAAAATCGAAAAAAATAAAAGGGCAGTTGCCCTTTTATTTTTTATCTTAGAAATAACGTCTAATTAGAAGTTATATTCCATACCTAAACCGATTGTGGTTTTAGCATCGTTTTCTTTCAACCAGTCACGTTTTTGTTGACCAACAACGCTGTAGAATTTCGCTTGTTTGTTGATTTGATAATCTAAACCTAGACCATAAAGATCTTGTTTACGATCATCTGCACCATCACGTTCAGTCGTAGCAGAGATATATTGTACTTTAACTTTTACAGGCGTAGATGGAATCGTGTACGCAGCTGTTACGCCAAAAGCATCTTCTTGCAAACCTGTGTACGCAACAGCAGGAGTACCAGCAGTTACAGTATCATCAGTCGGTTGAGCTGTTTGCCATAATGCGCCAAACACTAAACCTTCAACACCCGCTGGAGTTAAGTCCAAAGAACCTGTTACACGAATCGCGTCTGAGTAAACATTACCAACTGCGCTATAGGCATTGTATTTAGATGCAATCGCACGGTTCGCTGCAACTGCAGCTGCTAAGCCCATATCTTTGTTTTCATAAGTGATCGATCCAGAAACACCGTCACCAAAACCGTCACGACTGCCTTGCTGACCTTTTGTCGCATTATTAGTCGCAGAAGATTCTTCACCTTGTTGGAACATGACGTTAAAAGCTAAACCACCTAACAATTTTTTGTCAGTTTCAAAACCAACAACGTTATTTAAACGATCTTCACCTGCAAGTACTGCAGTCATATCCAATTCGTTGTGATCGTTAAAGATATCTTGGTTATTTCCAGCAGCAGTTTTTAAGTAAGAATCAAAACGACCTACTTTCAAAGTACCTACGCCATTTGATTTAATACCAACATAACGGTTACGCATACCAAGATCTGCACCGTCACCATCCGTATTTACTTGCCATTCAGCCAAATATACTGCTGATAATTCATCAGTAATTTTTTCTTCGCCTTTTACACCAATACGTGAAGCATTCGAGTTCACTTTCACTAGGCTTTCATCAGTGAAGCCATTGTTATCAATATTGTCTACAGTAACGTTTAATTTACCATAAACTGTTGGCGCTGCTTGCGCTGCACTCATCGTTAAAGTTGCTACAGTAGCAGCAAGAAGTAATTTTTTCATTGAGATTTCTCCAAAACACTTTTTCGTAAATGGCAGTTGCCTTGTTACTGTTAGAGCTAGCTAATGTACAAAATGTTACATAGTTCGCTGACTTGTATGCAGTATCGGCAATCTTTATGACAGAGAAGTGAAAGAAAAATGACAGTTTTATGACGATTTATTTTTATAAATAATTACTTTTATTATTGATTTATATCATAAAAATAAAAACTCCGTGATGGAGTTTTCATTAGATTGTGAATTCTATTGCATTAATTCGCGTAAATATAACCACGGAAAGATGCCTTTATCATGTCCATCGCTGAAACAAATTTGAATGCCATAGCCTTGTGAATAAATGGCAGATATAGCGACATCGGCTGGATATTGAATTTCCCACTGACGCAAACGGTTGGAACGACAAAATCCGCAAGGGCAGTTGGCTCTGAGTTGGGCATGACTTAAATCTTGTTGTTGTCCATCTTGCCAACTCAGCAATAAACGTTGTTGTTCCACATCGACTTTAATTTGTATGGGTTCAAGCGACATGCAGTTTCTCCTGAATCAATGCCAATCCAATACGAATTGATTTACGCACTTCAGGATCAGGATCTTCGGCATGTTGCAGTAAAATCGCCTGCGCTTGTTCGCCGCCAATTTCCCCCAATGCAATAGCAACTTCTTTGCGTAGATTGCTAATGTCATGTTGGAAATTTTCTTGTAGTTTTGCAATCGCCGCATTGGATTGCAGCAAACCTAAACTGCGAGTCGCCGCAATTCGCACTTGCCAATAATTATCATCCAGTTGATGCAAAAGCGCTTGTTCCAATTCAGCTGCTTTTAATTTTCCAATGGTGAGTGCAGCTTCAACCCGTAGTTGCCATGCTTCTGCCGTAAGAGAACTATGCAATGCTGATAATATTTCAGAGCTCAGGTTTAGAGTTGCACCCAAACCACCTGTGGCAATGCGACGGATTTCGGCATCAGGATCATTTTGTGCAATCTCCGCCAAAGCCGAGAATCCTTGTTGTTTTTGCAACCAACTCAGCGTGCTGACAGCTTCTTTACGCACCAATGCATTTGAGTGCTGCACATGCTGCAAAATATTGTCAAATAAACTGTCAGCACGTAATTCACGGATAGCACGTAAAATTGAAGCGACCACAAAATCATCTTGCTGCTGTAAATAAGGGGCTAAATGCTGAGCAGACTCAGCATGTTTAATTTCACTTAAACTTTGTGATGCAGCTAAGCGAACATTTTCATGGGTATCGCTTAAAGCCTTTGCTAAAGTATTGAGCGATATCAAATCTTCCCAACCTTCTAAACGTGCAGCTGCCAATTCACGGACTTTCGAGGCTGAGTCATGCAGCACCGCATGATGCAGCCACGCCAATAATTCAGGCTGTTCTTCATCGGCAATGTTCATAATTGCCACAAAGCGGATATTGTCATCCTCCTGATTCAGCTGAAGCAAATAATCAGCATAATCTTCATCAATATCAGAAAGGATTGGGTAATTTTGAGTCATTTTCTTTATTCCTAAACAGCAACTTTCTGATTTAAACCCAGTGGATTGAGTCGGCTAAGTTCCGCTTGCGTGGCGTGTTTTAATACTTGGATGCAATGTTTTTTGATTTGGGTAAATTCAGGCGAAGTCACTAAATCTACATGCCGAGGACGGGCGAAATCCAGTTTGATTTCTTCAATAATCCGCCCTGGACGATGGCTCATGATCAGCACGCGATCAGCAAGAAACAAAGCTTCATCAATATCATGAGTAATAAACAGCACAGAAGTTTGAATGTTTTGCCAAATCTCTAGCAGCAGTTCTTGCATTTTTAAACGCGTCTGCGCATCCAACGCACCAAAGGGCTCATCCATCAACAACACACGTGGTTGGTTGATCAGAACGCGAGCGATTTCCACTCGTTGCTGCATACCACCTGAAAGCTCAGCAGGGTATTTATGTTCAAAGCCTTTCAGCCCGACCAATTCAATTAGGTTCTGCGCTTGTTGTACACGTTCTGCTTTGGCAACACGTTTCATTTTTAGACCAAAGCAGACATTTTCTAATACACTTTTCCATGGAAAAAGGGTGTGTTGCTGAAACACCAAACCACGATCAGATGAAGGCTTGGCAATTTCTTGCTGATCCAGCAATATCGTGCCTGAACTAATCGGCAAATGTCCTGCCAATGCGCCGAGTAGAGTGGATTTACCGCAACCCGATGGCCCAAGCAAGCAGACAAATTCACCTGCTTGAATATCAAAAGAAACATGATCTAAGGCTTGAAAGCGTTGCTTATCTTGACCCAAATGCAGATTAATATTTTTTAAATGGATATGACCAAATGACCCATTTTGAGAAAGTTCGCTCATGTTATGCCTTCCTTAACTGATACCAAGGGGTGAGTTTTTTACCGAGGAAACGCAGTGCTGCGCTACTGAGCATGCCCAATGCACCGATCAATAACATGCCCACGATAATGTCGGCATAGTTCTGCAAGGTGAATGATTCCCAAGTGAAGTAGCCGATGCCGAGTTGACCTGAAATCATTTCAGCCGTGACCAAACAGAACCAGCACGTTCCCATACCAATCGCTAAGCCCGTGGTGATACTTGGGAGCGAACCTGGAATAATTACTTCACGCAGAATAGAAAATTGACCTGCACCTAGACTTTGGGCAGAGGCAATTAAACGTCGATCGACCGCTTCAACACCGTGAATGGTATTGAGTAAAATCGGAAATAACGCGCCTAAAAAGGTGATAAAAATCATTGATGCTTCAGAGGAAGGAAACATTAAAATTGCCAATGGAATCCACGCCACCGCAGGAATTGGGCGCAAAATTTCTAAAGGCGGCATAAATACCGCAGCGACTGCTTTTGAGTAACCAATCAATAAACCTAAAACAATGCCCACCAAACCTGCCAATAAGAAACCGATCAATACTCGCACGATACTGGCTTTAACATGCGCAATAGCCGTATCCAGCTCTACAAAAGCCACAAAAGAATGAATCACGTCTATAGGTGAAGGCACGTTGGCAAAGTTAATAAAACCTAAATTCACATGGTAATGTGAAGCCAACTGCCAAATCAAAATACTTAAAATAATCGAAACTGCACTGAGCCCGTAAGAAATTACTTGTTGTTTTGAAAACCAAATCACAGGGCGGATGGCTTGTGAGTGAATTGGTTGAGTGTCCGCTAAACTATTCATATTTATTTCTCCTGAATTTAAAAATCCCTCCCAACCTCCCTTTAGAAAAGGGAGGAGTTCTACGAATTAAAAACTGATATTAATTCGAGGGAGTCCCCCTTTGTAAAAGGGGGATTTAGGGGGATTTCTAAATCACTTCACCAATTTTTGTGCATTGTTAAAGTCATAGACCTTGCCGCCATGTGCTTTTGCCCAATTGTTGGCGTCACCACGTAATAAAAAGGCATTGAGCTGACCGCCTTTATCGGTGGCGTACCAAGCTAAATTCGCCAGTAATTTAATTTTCAAATTACGATCTTGGTTGTACACCACACGAATTGCCTTGCCTTGTTTTTGCAAATTCTTCAAATCTTTAAAGGCATTTTCAGGCGTAGCATAACTGCGAACTTTGGCTTCACCTTTGACCCAAATTTGCGAAACACGCTCAAAGCTCTGAATCGGTTTTTGCGTTAAGGCATCTTTAGCGATTAAAGGTGACTGCGCATAATTTTTCAGTTGTTGGCTGTAATTTAAACCTGCTGTTTGAAAGGCTTTTTGAATATATTGATCATCAATAAATTGATTCACATTAATATCCACATCGTCACGACCTAAATATTTCAACGTATCTACTGCGGTCTGGGTCGCTTTCTTATATTCAGGTTTCCATGTCAAATCCCGCGTTTGTAAACCTAAAGGACCGTGAAATAAATACACCACTTCAGCAGGAATGCCAGTTTTGGCTGCAATTAATTCGCTGTATTTTTCAGGCTGTTTACGAATCAGTTGATCGGCTTCGATGGTCGCTCTTAAATAGGCTTGGATGATTTCAGGATACTGTTGTGCATAAGATTTACTAGCTAAAGAACCATGAAACGTTGGGGTTTTGGCTTGCGCGCCGTCATAAATCTTACGAGCAAATCCTTGATAGGAGAATAATTCAGCAAACGGAACAAAATCGGCGTGCGCATCAATTTTATTACTTTTCAGCGCAGGGCCTGCTACTTCAGGGGCTTGGGCGATAATCTTGACATCAGTTTTTGGATCCCAACCTTGAGCTGCAACTGCACGCAGCAATAAACCATGTGAAGTTGAGGCAAAAGGTACGGAAATGGTTTTACCTTTCAGCTCCTGAATCGAAGTCACTTCTGAGCCAACAGGTACTACAATGCCATTACCGCTGCCTGTGGTACTGCCTGAAAGCACACTCAGGAAAATACTTTCTTTGCCTGATTTTTTAAACGCGACATTGTTATTGACCGCTGGGAAGTCCGCCATTGCGCCGATATCCAATCGACCAGCGACCATTTCACTGGTTAAAGGAGCGCCAGAGGTAAAGTTTTTCCACACGATGTCATATTTGGCATCTTTATATTTGCCTGTTTTAGGCAGGTATTTTGGCAATAGATTCAATTCACGAATCAACAAACCGCCTGTGGCGCAGTTAATGGTGGTGTCTTGTGTCCCAATCGCCACACGAATTTCTTCCGCAGATGCTGCGCTGAAAATAGACAATAAAGACGTGCTTAAAATAATGCTTTTGGTTAGTTTGTTTAGTTGCATGGTGTTCCCCTGATTATTTAAGTAAATATGGAATGTTGACCTGAATGGCATCGGTCGGGCAGTCTTTCTCACATGGCATGCAGTACCAACATTCATCAAACTGCATATAGGCTTTCTTAGTGTCAGGATGGATTGCCAATAAATCCATTGGGCAAACATCGACACAGACGGTACAGCCTTTATCGGCAATACATTTATCTTCATCCACCAACACAGGTGCAGCCGTTCGGTGGGGAATTTCTTTAAAAATAAACGCCATAATCGTGGTCTCCTTTAGGCTAGGTCAGCCACTAATTTTTTCTGTATACGTAATGAGTTATAGGAATTAGCTTCCTGCTCATCAATCGGGATGAGGTAGGGTTCAACTGGCTTTTTAAAGCTGATCATGTTGCCGTGTTCATCTTTTTTCAGATGTGCATGACAGAACCAGTCTTGGTCATTCTTTTCAGGAAAATCAGCACGATAATGGTATAAGCCCCAACGACTTTCCTGACGGAACAAGGACGCGCGTGCTGCCATTTCGGCACAGTCGAGAATTACTGAGACTTCTGCGGCGCGCATCAATTCATGCGGATGGGTCGCATTGATCTGCGCAATATCAACTCTGATTTCATCGAAACGTTTCAGTGCAATTTCAATTTTTTGTCGGGTTTTCGGTGGCTGTAGGTAATCATTCACCATACGACGTAACTTGTATTCCACCTGTTCCGAAGACAGCCCTTGTGCACGATGCAATGGCGCAAAAATACGAGCTTGTTCTGCATCAATTTCAGCTTGATTCAACTCTGAATTGGCAACATTGGCGATATATTCAGCCGCATTAGTTCCTGCAAACCAGCCATAGACAAACGCACCCAACATATAATTGTGTGGAACAGCTGCCATATCGCCTGCGCTATATAATCCTTTAACTGAGGTTTCAGCTTTTTCATTGACCCATACGCCTGAAGCACTGTGACCACTACAAAAACCAATTTCAGAAATCTGCATTTCCACCATGTCTCGACGGTAATTGGTGCCACGTCCTTCATGGAAACGCCCACGACTTGGACGTTCATTGGTATGTAGAATTTCTTCAATGGTTTGAATGGTTTCTTCGGCTAAATGGTCAATTTTCAAGAACACAGGGCCGTTTCCACTTTGTAGTTCTTGATAAAATTCCCACATCATTTGCCCTGACCAATAGTCACATTCAATAAAGCGTTCGCCTTTACTGTTGGCGGTATAACCACCCAAAGGGCCAGTCACATATGCACAAGCAGGACCGTTGTAATCTTTAATTAATGGATTGATTTGGAAACATTCCAAATTAGACAGTTCTGCACCAGCGTGATAAGCCATGGCATAACCATCGCCAGCATTGGTGGGGTTTTCATAAGTCCCCATCAAATAACCTGAAGCTGGCAAACCTAAACGACCAGCCGCACCACAGCATAAAATTGCCGCTTTGGTTTTAATCACATAAAAGTCACCCGTACGGCAGTCAAAACCAAGTACGCCATTAATTGCACCTTCGGCATTTTTTAGTAGTTTTGTCGTGACGATACGGTTATTAATTTTGACTTGCGCCCGTTTGAGCTGACGATACAACACCTTTTTGATGTCGTGACCTTCAGGCATCGGCAGTACATACGCGCCCATGTGATGCACTTTTTTGACTGCATATTCGCCAGTTTCATCTTTCTCAAACTTCACGCCCCACTGATCCAATTGTTGAATCGTGGCAAAACTGTGTTTGGCATAGGCATAAACCGTGGCTTGATTGACGATGCCATCATTGGCAATGGTAATTTCTTTGGTGTATTGCTCAGGCGTGGCATAGCCTGGAATCACAGCATTATTTAAGCCGTCCATACCCATCGAAATTGCGCCACTTCGTTTGACATTGGCTTTTTCAATCAATAAAACTTTGAGGGCAGGGTTGGCGGTTTTAGCTTTAATTGCTGCCATTGGGCCAGCCGTCCCCCCACCAATGACCACAAGGTCATAGTCCAGTGTAATTGTGTTCATGTTTTTGCCTTTTTAATTGCGTTTTAGTCACAAATTTGAAGATTAATTCGGTTTCTTTCGGTCAACTCTTAGACGGTATTGAAAGCTCTCTGCTGAAAAATATAAATATTCAAAATCAATCGGATGTCCTTGCGCATCATGGGTCAAGCGTTCTACACGAAGTAGCGGTGCATTACGATCAATCTGTAAAAGTTCGCTGAGTTCCTCATCGGCAAGCGTGGCATCTATACTTAAATCGGCATGTCCTAAGGCAATCGATAAATCTTCCTCAAGGGCAAGAAATACATCTCGCGTAGCAAGATCAATTGGTTGCAACGCCAAGCCAATATTTTCAGATAAATAGGTCAGCTCAAAGGACACAGGTTTGTGGTCTAACAAACGAATTCGCTTAATTTCTGCCACAGTGCTGTTCAGAGAAATTTTTAATTTCGAGGCAATTTGAGGGGTTGCAGCAATAAAACGAAAAGATTTAACAATGTTAAATACTTCATGCCCAAGATTACTCATCGCTTCAGCAAAACCTTGCAATTGAGAAATGTTCTGGAACGTCTTTGGTGCGCTCACGAACGTGCCTTTGCCTTGAATCTTGTAAACCAGATGTTCAAGCTGCAAACGATTCAATGCTTGGCGAATGGTAATGCGGCTAACATCGAACTGTTCACTCAATTCATTCTCAGAAGGCAACTGTTGATGGATTGGATAAAACCCATTGACGATTTGCTGTAACAGCGATTGATAGACTTGGTCGTACAAAGGACGTTCGCCATTCAATTTATTTAAGATGGGTTGATTCATCGCATATCAACTTGTTATAACAACTTGTTGCTTAGATTAGCGACGACTCAAAAAGAAGAAAAATAATAAAAATTGGAAAAAACATCTGAATTTATGCTTTGCAACAAAACTGCAAAAGATATGAAAAAGCCACCCAAAAGGGTGGCTTAATCTGTGAACTATGATCGTTCAATCGAAAAATAGGTGTTTATTAACGCATTACAACGCTGCTTTGATTTTTTCAGCCAACGCCGTAATTTTTACTTGATCGCCCATTTGCGCGCCATGACGCCCCAATTCATGAATCGAACTTGGAATTAAATGAAAATGGACATGTGGCACAGTTTGACCCGCAGCAGCACCAGAAAGCTGCATTAAAACAATCCCTTTCGCATCTAAAGCCGTTTCCATTGCTTTGGCAATTTTTTGTACAATTTGAATGGTATATGCCGCAGCTTCAGCAGATAAGTCGAGCAACGTTAATGCAGGCGTTTTAGGGATGACTAAAACATGACCATCGGCTTGCGGCATAATGTCCATAAAGGCGAGCACCTGATCATCTTCATAGACTTTGATTGCAGGTAATTCACCACGAAGTATGCGGGCAAAAATATTTTGGTCATCGTACGCCATGTTATGTCCTTATCACGCCGCCTAGAAATAGGCAGCTATTGATTTATTTACAGTTCAGTTCTTTTTGACGCGCTTTAATGCCATCTAAACGTTGTTGTTCCTTTTCAGAAAATTTTGGTTTAGTGGTATTACAGTTTTCATTACCAAATTTAGCTTTGGCATCTGCGTCTTTAAAACAAAACCCTTTCGATGCATAGATGAGGTTATAGTCATCTTGCAACTTTTTACATTCTTGTTCTGGCGTTGCGGCATATACATTCATGCCTGCTGCGGTCATTAATCCAGTAAAAACTAGAACCATAAATTTATTCATGAGGTGTTCCTCTAAACTAAAAAGGTATAAACCTTGTCAAGATCATTACGCAGATTCGTTGCTGTAATATGTATCTTAACATTTACTAATATACGGTTTATCGCTGAAATTTCAATGAATCTGTATTATTCGAGTGTAATTTTACTCCACGATTCATACATTTTTACCGAAGCAGAAAAGTCGCTATTTGGCGCTGCGGTTAAACTTGCCGCTTGAATTAGGCTTTGCGTCAGTGCAAGAACGGGTGCAGGTAATTTGGCTTCGTGTACCAAATCTAAAGCGATACCTGTGTCTTTGGCGAGTAGTGGCAAAGCAAAAGTGACAGGAAATTCACGACTCAGGACACGTTGTGGGAAAATATTTTCAGTGACTAAACTTTTGCCACTTGATGCATTTATACAATTCAACGCAGCATCTAAATTTACGCCATGTGCTTTTAAGGTGCTAAAACCTTCCGCGACTGACCATAAATTCACTGCTAATAGCATGTTATTAATGGCTTTTACAGCAAAACCAGCACCTGAATCGCCCACATGTTGAATTAGTTTACCTACAGCAGACATAGCAGGATAGGCTCGCTCAAAAGCAGCCACATCACCACCGACCATCATGGTTAAGGTCGCATTTTCTGCGCCAATGGTTTGTCCGCTGACGGGTGCATCCAAGAAATCAATATTTTGAGCTTTGAGTTTTTCAGCAATACGTTTTGCAGCCTCTGGAACACCACTGGTGCAATCGATCCAAATCGAACCCGACTTGATTTGTACAGTATCAATGAGTGATTCAACGTCCTGACTGGTGGGTAAGCATGAAAAAATAATATCTGCTTGAACCGCTTGTTCCAACTCAACCGCAACAGTCCCAAATGCTGCTGCATGTTGTTGTGCTTTATCAAAATTGCGATTCCATACATAAACTGTATCGAAGTGTTGAGGTAAATGCGCCGCCATACGGTAGCCCATCGCGCCTAAACCAATGAATGCAATAGATTGAGTCATGTCATCGCCTTAAATTTGAGTAGAACGCTGTTCTAACCATGTGGTTAATGTCGGCCAAAATTCAATTGAACTGTTTTGACTTGCCATTAAGCCTAAGTGTCCACCTGGAATCATGGTGAAAGTCACATCTTGGCTACTGGTTAATTCAGTCAGCGGTTTTGCGGCTGCTGCAGTCACCAACTGGTCACTTTTTCCTGCGCCGACCAAAAGAGAGCAAGAAATATTCTTCAGCTCAATCGTCTGGTCTTTTAAGGTAATTGCCCCTTGTTTTAAAGGGTTTTGCAGCCATACGTTAAACAACATGTCTTGATTCACACCACCCGGATAATCAATCATGTTATTTAAAAAGTGACTCAGCGTCGCATCTTCTTGTAGCAATTTCATATTATCTAAATTTTTGAAAAGTTGGATATTTCCATCTAACCAACCTTTAGGGTCTAAAAGTTTGAATCCTAAAGAATTCATAAAGCCAGAAGAATGAATCATCCATGTTGGTAAACGATTATGGACATAGTCTTTCACTGCGGCGTTACGATCAGTAAGTCGCGCAAAATTTTTATACAGTTTACCAATATGTCCTGATGCATAACTATCAATTGGGCTACCCAACACCATCAAATTCTTCACTCCATTTGGTTGATGGCGTGCGGTATAAAGGGTGACGAAAATACCTGCCATACTCCAGCCATGCAAAGAAATTTGCTCAGACTTAGAATGTTGTTGAATTGCATGAATACATTTAGGAATAAATTTATCAATAAAAGACAGAAAGTTAATATGATAATTTTTATAGGTCAATTTACCCCAATCAATCAGGTAGACATCAAAACCACTTTCTTGTAAGTGTTTCACCAATGAACGGTAAGGATAGAGGTCATAAATATCCATATTGATTGCAAGTGGTGCAACAAAGACTAATGGTTCTTTGAAACGTTTATTTGCAGAAGGATAAAAACGCACACTGGTTTGTTTGAACTGAGCAATCACCTCATAAGGCGTAGATTGAGATAAAACCAACTTTTTTGCACTAAATAAACGCGTACCCAAATTTTTAAAATTGATTTTTTGTTGTTCCAAGCGTGATTTCATATTGGATTTTCTCATTGAACCGTAAATTTGCACGAAGTCTAAGCGATAATTTCATCTTATGCCTTGACCTTAAATACCTTAGACGCTCAAAATGTTGATACTTTTTGTCAGATTACTCTGATCCTAACTCTATTATAAAGTTAAAGTGTTATTAAACACGTTGAAGATAAGGCTCTGCAACCCATGAATTCAAACGATGATTTAGAATATCACCTCGATACCTTAGCTATTCGTACTGGACATGACCGTACTTCTGAGGGAGAACATAGTGAGCCTATCTTTCTAACCTCTTCATTTGTATGCGAAAGTGCGGCAGATGCAGCTGCAAAATTTTCTGGACAGATTCCAGGCAACACGTATTCCAGATACACCAATCCAACCGTACAGGCTTTTGAAAAACGTCTTGCCATTTTGGACGGTGCAGAGCGAGCAGTTGCGACCAGTTCAGGCATGGCTGCTGTACATGCAATTTGTATGGCTTATCTAAAAGCAGGCGATCACGTGATTTGCTCGCGTGCAGTGTTTGGTTCGATTATTGCCTTATTTGAAAAATATGTAGTCAAATTTGCGGTTGAAGTGACTTTTGTCGATTTAGATGATCTTGATGGCTGGAAACAAGCCATTCGCCCCAATACTAAATTACTGTTTATTGAAACACCGTCTAATCCTTTGGCACAAGTAGGCGATATGCAAGCGATTGCAGATATTGCACATGCACATGGGGCTTTATTTGCGGTAGATAACTGTTTCTGTACGCCAGTCTTGCAACAACCAATTAAATTCGGTGCAGATCTCGTGCTTTATTCAGCCACCAAGTATCTTGATGGACAAGGGCGCGCTTTGGGTGGTGCAGTTGTCGGTAAGCATGACCTGATCGAAGAAATTAATGGGGTGGTGCGCACACTCGGCAACTCAATGAGTCCGTTTAATGCATGGATTTTCCTTAAAGGTTTGGAAACCCTCAGTTTACGTATGAAAGCGCATTGCGCCAGTGCACAAATTTTGGCTGAATGGTTACATCAGCATCCAAAAATCGAAAAAGTTTATTATGCCGGTTTGCCTGATCATCCAGGTCATGCCTTAGCAAAAACTCAGCAAAAAGGTTTTGGCGGTGTGGTGTCTTTTGTAGTTAAAGGCGAACGTGAGGCTGCGTGGACGGTGATTGATAACACCCGTTTTATTTCCATCACCAGTAATTTGGGCGACGTAAAGTCAACCATTACCCATCCAGCGACCACCTCGCATGGTAGAATGTCTGCCGAAGCAAAAGCTGTCGCAGGAATCAGTGAAGGCTTAGTTCGTGTATCTGTGGGCTTAGAAGATATTGATGATATTATTCGCGACTTATCACGCGGTTTAGATTTAATTTAAAAGAGAGAACCTTATGAACATTAATATGCTCATGCAGCAAGCTCAGCGCATGCAAAAAGATATGGAAGTAAACCTTAAAAAAGCCAAAGAAGAATTGGCTCAAACGGAAGTTCATGCAGAAGCGGGTGGTGGTTTGGTTAAAGTCACTATGACCTGTCGCAATGTGGTTAAACGCATCGAAATTAGCCCAGAGCTTTTACAAGACGAAGCCGATATGATTGAAGACCTTATTGCTGCTGCAATTAATGATGCAGCACGTCAAGTTGAAGCAATTTCAGAAGCGAAATTACAAGGCGCAAATTCTGGAATGGGCTTACCACCGGGCTTATCTGGTTTATTCTAAATCCCTCCCTTGCGGAACTTTAATCGTTCCTCACCTTTTAAAAAGGGAGGAGTACCATTAAATCAATACTTTATATAATTTATGGTAATTCTCCCTTTTCAAAGGGGGATTTAGGGGGATTCCTTGTTTAGCGAACGATTTGAACAACTTGTCAATGCTTTGCGTATTTTACCCAGTGTAGGGCCAAAATCAGCGCAACGCATGGCATTACATCTACTGATGAAAAATCGTGAAGGTGCATTTGCTTTGTCTTATGCATTACATGAAGCTTCAAGCCATATCCACGAATGTCATATTTGTCATTCGCTAACAGAAAATGAAGTGTGTGATATTTGTGCTTCGAGCGAACGTGATCAACTATTGTTATGTGTGGTTGAATCACCAGCAGATGTTATGGCAATTGAACAAAGTGGGAGCTTTCGCGGTAAATACCATGTTTTAGGTGGACATTTATCACCTTTGGATGGCATTGGCCCTGAAGAAATTGGCGTTCCATTTCTGATTCAACGTTTAAGTCAAGGCGAAATCCAAGAAGTCATTTTGGCGACCAATGCGACAGTAGAAGGTCAAGCCACAGCACATTATTTGGTTGAAGCAACCAAGCATTTACCCATTAATATGACTCGAATTGCGCAAGGCGTACCGCAAGGCGGGGAATTGGAATATGTCGATAGTCATACCTTGAGTCAGGCGGTTCACAACCGGATGCGGATGAAATAAGACAATTAATGTCAAATTTTGATAAATATTTTAAATTCATGTTGTTAATTTAAACGGATAATTAATTTTTACATTTTAACTGGTTTTTATATTGGTTTATTTTGCTGAATATATGGCACTATGCACAAACGAAAAGGAATTTCGTTTTTTACTAAATGGAACAGGAGTCATTTCATGTCTGAAATGTGGAATTTTGATTAATTAATTTTAATTTTTATCTCTCATGCAATTACAGCTGAATTACAGGAAGCTTCATTGCGAATGGTTATTTCTTTTATTTTTATTTGAGTCAATATGTTTCAGTTCATCCAACAGCAACACGATTTAGCTGTTCTCCTTAGCCAAATGGAACAGCATTCCTGTTACTCGCTTGATACTGAGTTTATTAAGGTTGATACCCTTTACCCCAAACTCGGTGTATTCCAAATTAATTTAAACGGTCAAGTCTTGTTGTTAGACGGGGCTGCGTTAGATTTAACTGGATTTTGGGATAAGCTCTTTATAGCTGAGCAAAATATTTTCCACGCATGTGGTGAAGATATTGATCTGATTTACCATTATGCCGATCAAAAACCACTTAAAAATGTATTTGATACCCAAGTCGCAATGGCTTTTCTAGGGCATGGTTTGCAAGTCAGCTATCAAAATGCATTAAAAACCTGTTTAAACATTGATATTGAAAAAGATCAGACTCGTTCAGATTGGTTGGCTCGTCCATTAAGCCAAGAACAATTGTGCTATGCCGCCAATGATGTGTTGTATTTGACTCAATTAGCAGATTCACTGAAAAAAGAACTTAAACAAAAAGGCTTATACGCATATGTGTTGGAAGATTGCCAAAATCTAACCAAAGAAATTGCGATGGAAACACCATTGGATGAATTGTATAGCGATATAGGGAATTATCGTCATTCACGCCGTGAACTTATGCAATTACAACAATTGAGTCTGTGGCGCGATCAAATGAGTAAAGCATTGAATCAGCCTCGTAGTTTTATTTTAAAAAATGTGACGATGCACGATCTAGTGGAAAAAAATCCACGCAATAACTTCCAACTCTCGCAAATGAAAGATATTCGTCAAAATGTGATCCGTGAGCACGGCAAAACCATTTTGGATTTATTAAAATTTTTACCAGAAGAAGATGAATGGCCATTAAGATTGGCTCGACCAGTTAAGCAAAATTCAAAAGACCTTTCACCGCAAATCGAAGCTTTGATCGAAAGTGTCGTTTTAAAAACTGGCATTCCGAGAGAAGTGTTGTTGCGTAAAAAATGGATGCACGCCATTTATAAATATGTGGTCTTTCATTTAGACGAACACGACCTACCTGATTATTTGTTGGGTTGGCGATATGATCTTTTAACACAACCTTTAATTGAGTTGTTGCGACAAGATATTGAATATTTAGCGGCACAAATGAAAACATCAAACGCCTAAGCATGTTTAAAATACGACTACTGCGTTAACATTCCATCATAGACCTATATTTTTTTTCCTGTATGCTGTTTGGTAAGAAAAATAGGTATGAGCACCCATGCACTGCGATATTTATAGATCAAGTAAGAAAGACGAAATGTATATGTACATCGCTCGTCCAGATCAAGCCGCTACACAGTCAGAAAACCCTTTTGAAACTGTTCCTGAAAACGTATTACAAGCTTTTGGCAAAGCCACGTTTGTGATGCATTTAGAACTTCATGCAGAACGTAAACTTGCCCGCGTAAGTGTAGCGCATGTTTTAGATTCGCTTGAAACCAAAGGTTTTTTTATTCAAATGCCACCCGAAGGATTAATCAATCCGAACGCGGTTGCACCAGAGGGTTTACGCGGTGCTTGAAACTCTTACCACACTGTGGTCACACATTCTTTCAGTGTTCGATCAATTTCCTGAAGAAAATGTCGCTGTTATCGTTTATGTGACTGGGGCGATTATCGCCTTGTGGTGTTGGTATCGCTTAATGTCGCGTATGCCTCATCCTGTTGGTGGGATTTTGTGGATTATTGTATTCGCCATTCTAGTCACGCCCACTGTGTCTGAAGGCCCGAATTCTGAATTAGCACCTGCTGTATTTGGTTTGATTTTTGGTGTTTTAACCAAAGAATATATGTTGGTATGGTCAAATTTATCTTTAATTTTATTTGTGATTGGTATGGGATTGTTGGTTGGTTTCTGTTGGTCAAAATACATGACCAATAAAGCCGCACGTACAGCTCTATAAATCGCATTAAATTCAAGATAGAAAAATTAAGGTTTAAAAAATGTCTGCTGAAATACAACACTTTACTGGTACAGATCAATATATCGCAACCGATAGTCTAAGACTGGCTGTAAAAGCGGCTCGCGCTTTGCAAAAACCACTTTTAGTTAAAGGTGAGCCGGGCACAGGTAAAACCTTACTGGCTGAACAAGTAGCAGAAAGTTTAGGTTTGAAACTCATCACATGGCACATTAAATCGACCACCAAAGCACAGCAGGGCTTGTATGAGTACGATGCCGTTTCGCGCTTACGCGATAGCCAGTTGGGCGATGACCGTGTTTACGACATTAAAAACTACATTAAACCGGGTAAATTGTGGGAAGCGTTTACCAGCGAAGAACGCTGTGTATTGTTGATTGATGAAATCGACAAAGCCGATATTGAGTTTCCAAATGACTTATTGCATGAACTCGATAAAATGTCATTCTATGTTTATGAGACAGGCGAGACCATTACCGCAACGCAACGTCCGATCGTCATCATTACCTCAAATAATGAAAAAGAACTTCCAGATGCATTCTTGCGCCGTTGTTTCTTCCATTATATTGAATTCCCTGATGAAGCAACCATGCGTGAAATCATCGCAGTACATTTCCCGAATATTTCTAATACTTTGGTCAGTGAAGCCTTGCAAGTTTTCTTTAAATTGCGTGAAGTGACCAATTTGAAAAAGCCACCATCAACCTCAGAATTGATTGATTGGCTGAGTTTATTGATGGCAGATGATATGCCAGAAGATGTATTGCGTAATCATGACAAATCTAAAGCCATTCCACCGTTATATGGTGCATTGATTAAAAATGAGCAAGATGTACAACTGCTTGAACGTTTGGCCTTTATGTCACGCCGCTAAGAGTGTTTACACATGTTTGTGCGATTGTTTTACACCTTACGTAAATATGGTGTACCGGTAACGACTCGAGAACTGATTGATCTGAATCGAGCCGTGGCTTCAGGTTTGGTTTTTGCAGATCAAAATGAATTCTATCAATTGGCGAAAACTGTTTTGATCAAAGATGAACGTTTCTTTGATAAGTTTGATCGTGCCATGAAAGATTATTTTGATGGCATTGAAACTTTCGACTTAGATGAATTATTGAAACAAGTTCATAAGTTACCCAAAGATTGGTTTGATCTTGAATTACTCGAAAAGCATCTCACGCCTGAACAACGCGCTGAATTACAAAAAGCGGGTTCCCTTGAAGAACTGATGAAAATGTTGGAAGAGCGTTTACGCGAACAACATAAAAAACATCAGGGCGGCAATAAGATGGTCGGCACAGGTGGTACATCACCATTTGGTGCTTTT
The DNA here is from genome assembly GCA_036660195.1 of Acinetobacter sp. Taxonomy (GTDB): domain Bacteria; phylum Pseudomonadota; class Gammaproteobacteria; order Pseudomonadales; family Moraxellaceae; genus Acinetobacter. The sequence continues at coordinate 11,939 of JAVXBC010000014.1, read as the reverse complement.
GGTGATCATCCTGAAGGGGTGCGCATTGGTGGGCCAGGACGTAAACGTTCTGCGGTAAAAGTTTGGGAACAACGTAAATATCAAAATCTAGACGATGATCAAGTTTTAGGTACACGACAAATGCAAATTGCTTTGCGTCGTTTGCGTAAATTTGCCCGTCAAGGTGCAGCAGAAGAACTTGATATTAATGGCACGATTAGAGAAACCGCCAAACAGGGCATACTCGATGTGCAACTGGTGCCTGAACGTCGTAATCGCATAAAAGTATTGATGCTGTTTGATGTAGGCGGTTCGATGGATGCTCATATTGCTGAATGTGAAAAATTATTCAGCGCTGCAAAAAGCGAATTTAAAACCCTTGAATATTTTTATTTCCATAACTGTCTTTATGATTATGTGTGGAAAGATAACAATCGCCGTAGCTCAACTCGCATGAATACGTGGGATTTATTTCATACTTATGGTCGTGATTATCGTGTGATCGTGGTCGGTGATGCGAGTATGGCGCCGTATGAACTCAAGTCGGCAGGTGGTTCGGTTGAATATATGAATGATGAGTCGGGAGAAGTCTGGTTAAGACGCTTACGCCAACATTTCGATAAAACGGCTTGGTTGAATCCTGAACTTGAAGGGTATTGGCATTACACCCAAACCGTGCAATGGATCAAAGAAACTTTTGAAAATCACATGTTTCCAATGACTTTAAAAGGTCTGGAGGATATGACGCGATATTTATCTCGTTAGCATATTTTAAATAAGTCACGTAGGTGGCTTATTTTTTTTCTTGCTGATTGAGGATAATCGAGTGAGTAATCTCAATATCAATGCTGCAAGGCATTAAAAAAACATCGAAAACATTGTAGAATAAGCCGTTTTGCAATCTTTGCCTCTGGAGACGCTTAAGTGGAGCGACCAACAATTAGCCCTGAACATTTACAAGAAGCGGCTGAACATTTAACCACCATTCGAGATTTTATCCGTTTTGGTGTCAGCGCATTACGTCAGTACGATGCACATTTGGGGCAAGGCACAGAAGATTATTTTGCAGAAAGTTCGGCATTGGTGTTACAAACACTGTCGTTGGAATGGAAAGCTGATGCAGAAATCTTAGAAGCAAAATTGCTTCCAAGCGAAAAAGCAGAATTTCTAAGTTTATTAGAGCGTCGTATTAATCAACGGATTCCTACGTCGTATTTGTTGAATTTATCGTATTTCTTCAATAAACCATTTTATGTGGATGAACGTGTGTTGATTCCACGTTCACCGATTGCTGAATTGATTGAACAACGTTTTGCACCATATTGCCTTGATGAAAATGGTCAAATGCTTGAAGCATTAAACAGTTTGCCAACAAATACGCAGCCAAAAACACCACAGCGCATTTTAGATATGTGCACAGGTTCAGGCTGTATCGCTGTTGCACTCGGTTATGCATATCCTGAAGCGCAAATTGATGCGACGGATTTATCTAAAGAAGCACTGGAAGTGGCTTCAATCAATACTGAACATCACAATAAACAGTATCAAATTGCCTTATTGGAATCGGATCTATTTGATAAAATTCCTGCGGAAAATCAATATGATTTAATCGTAAGCAATCCACCATATGTCGACTCTGAAGACATGGCAGATTTACCTGAAGAGTTTTTGCACGAACCTGAAATGGCGTTAGCCGCAGGTCAAGATGGTTTAGATTTAGTGCGTAAAATGTTAGCGAAAGCAGCCGATTATCTTACTGAGAATGGCTTAATTGTCATTGAAGTCGGAAATTCTGAATGGGCAATGCGCCAAAATTTCAATACAGTTGATTTCCACTGGCTCACGTTCCAAAAAGGTGGCACAGGTATTTTCGCGCTAACGGCTGAACAATGCCGTCGTTATCAGTCTTTATTTCAACAATCTATTCAAGATTAAGGAGTTACAATATGGCTGGAAATAGTATTGGACAACTTTTTCGGGTGACCACTTGTGGCGAATCACATGGCGCGGGTTTGATGGCGATTGTTGATGGTGTGCCACCGGGTTTAGAACTTTGTGAAGATGATTTACAAAAAGATTTAGACCGTCGTAAACCGGGTACCTCAAAATTTGCCACTCAACGGCAAGAAGCTGATCAAGTTGAGATCATTTCAGGTGTATTTGAAGGTAAAACGACGGGAACACCGATTGGTTTATTGATTCGAAATACGGATCAAAAATCAAAAGATTACGGCAATATTGCACAAACATTCCGTCCGGGTCATGCAGATTATACCTATACGCAAAAGTATGGTTTCCGTGACTATCGTGGTGGCGGTCGCTCAAGCGCACGTGAAACGGCAATGCGTGTAGCAGCAGGTGCAATTGCGAAAAAATACCTTGCTGAAAAATTTTCTATCGAAATTCGAGGTCATGTCACGCAAATTGGTAATGAAATGACTGAAAAATTGGATTGGTCTGAAGTACCGAATAATCCATTTTTCTGTGGTGATGTTGATGCCGTTCCACGTTTTGAAAAATTGGTCACGTCATTACGTGAACAAGGCACGAGTTGTGGTGCAAAGCTTGAAATCTTGGCTGAAAAAGTGCCAGTGGGTTGGGGTGAGCCTGTATTTGATCGTTTAGACGCCGACATTGCCCATGCCATGATGAGTATTAATGCGGTCAAAGGCGTTGAAATTGGTGATGGTTTTGCAGTTGCAGGACAGTTTGGTCATGAAACACGTGATGAATTAACCACAGATGGCTTTTTAGCCAATCATGCTGGTGGAATTCTTGGCGGGATTTCGAGTGGTCAAACCATTCGAGTTGCGATTGCACTAAAGCCAACGGCAAGTATTACCACAGCTGGTAAAACCATTAATATGGATCGTGAAAATACTGACGTGCTGACCAAAGGTCGTCATGATCCTTGTGTAGGTGTTCGCGCAACGCCAATTGCAGAAGCAATGCTGGCAATTGTGTTGATGGATCATTTCTTACGGAATCGTGCACAGAATGCAGATGTGGTTACACCATTTAAACCAATAGAACCGAAACTAAATTCTTTAGAATAAAATCATTAACGCATAAGATATAGATAGTTATATCTTATGCGTTAATGATTATTTCGCATAATGTATATTATGTTAAATACGATACAAGTCACCACTACACAGCGAAACATCGCTTACAAGCGAAATGGTGAGCATTGACAGCTTAAACATCGCTGTCAACACTATCGCAATGAACATAACAAAAGTTATGCGGAAATTCTAACGCCTATAGTAAGAATTGCTGACAGTCAGATTATTTAAAAACCGTTGCAGTTTTAAATCTTGTTGAATAGCCCAAACCATCAATTTTACTTCTGTGATCTGCTCGTCAGATGCATTTTGTTGCTGTAGCAGCTGCAAGTGATTTTCTAGCATCAAAAGCAATTTACTTGTGTTCATTTAATCGAGTTGAACATCTAATAATAATTTCAAGCGTTCGCGCATTCTTAAAGCTTTATTAAATTCTTCATCATCTTTGTAAACAGCGCAGTTCTCTAGGGCTGCAACTATTTCACAGAAAGCAATGAAATTGACTCTTCTATGTTCCAGTAGTTGTGAATCATTAATAAATTGACCGAACTTCATTTCTAAGTAAGAAATCGGGTCATAAGCAGCATCTCTATTCATTTGTAATCTAAATCAAATATTAATGCTGCTTTATTAGCACAATATTATCCGCGAGCATAGCTCGGTTTTTACTGTTTTTAAGCATAAGGGAGCTTGTAATCAGGGAGATGAGGCTTGAACTTCGACTTGCTGCGGAACGCTCGTAGACACTCGCTCTGTAACTGTTGGCTGTGATCTATTGTTGAAATAGTCAAATGGTCGACTGGAGGACTCTTTAATAAGTGAGTTGCAGACTTTCGGATCGATTCCAGTAATCTTTGTTCCCTGCTGATCATAAGCCGTGCATGTGTTTTTGATGCATAGACAGCCACTAAAAAGCCGATGATTGACAGGTTGAGGGACATAAACAGGTTCATAGGCGAATGGATCGGAAGCCACATAGCTTTGAATAGGTATAACAGATTCGCTAGTAGCAGCAGCGTGATCACTTTCATTTTGATTTTGTGTGTTTTTAGAATCTGAATGTATGAAAGAAGCTTTCAGTAACCGCATTATCCCAACAATTCCGCCTGCGTGACATACTTTGAATGCAGTTATTCATCATTAATAATGCCCTAAAATCACGACTACAATATTGTGATCCTGAGAAGCACTGCTTCGCAAGGGAGTGAATCATGACATTCGTTGGATAGCATTGACGTGCAAGTGCATAGTTCAATGCATCGCAGACTAATTGGCGATCCAGAGGGATTACTTGTCCATTATTTTGTCTAGGATCAAAAAGTAGCCAGTCAAAAAAGATGACTGGCTACTTTTTTTAATACGGGGTTGTTGTAAATTTAACCTACTTTCTCTTATTCAATAAACCATAGAAATTTTCTTCATCTGATTCAATTTCTTTAAAAATATTGTAAAAAGACTGAATAAGCGTCTTGTCAGAAATGAATACACCAATGGGTACAGTTGTCAAAAAGCTATTTCGAGGATCTCTGGCATGAATAATCAATGCGCAGAACGAATCCTTCTTGACTATAATCTCCCCCCCCCCTTGATACTTTAGATAGCTCTCATTCACCAAATAGAAGTTGTTTGCACCCGCCTGCGTAGAGATAATTTGCTTATAGTAATTGATTGACTGTCTATCGTCTCGATATGCCGCCGGTAAAAAGCATTTGAAGTTTTTTGTCGCAGCGTTGGTAGACAAACGATCAATTAAATCACCAAACCGATCAGACTTACCCCAAAAATTATCAGATGGTGCCAACCAATATAATGGATTCTGCTCACCTTTTTGATTGGAAGAACTCAATATTTTTTCGAAAAATAAATCAGCATTCTCTTCAGAGTAAATAGGCCCAATAAAGTAATCACTTGATTCATTTTTTAAGCTCAATAAATGATCTAAATGTAATTTATTATCACTAAATACAGAGTGAAGACCCAATTCATCGTTACCATCCAATTCACTAAGAAGATCAAGAATTACTTCAATGTTATCTCCTTTTTTCAATTCTTTAAGGGTGTCATAAAGTGTTGAATCTAAGACTTCACTTTTTTCTAAATGGCTAAACTCATCAACCTCTTTTGGCAATGAATTTCCATCAAGTGTTAAATTTAGTGTCATTCGACGTGAATGATCTCGTAGCTTTTCTACTTGGGTCAACTTGTACAATTGAACATTCTTTTCTTCTTCAGCCGCCTCTAAGTTCAATTTAATCAAACCCTGTCTACAGTAAGTTCGAAAATTCTTTTGAAACTCCTTATAAACAAGAGCCTCACCACTAGATAGATTTTCTTGGGAAGCCACTAATTTAATCGAGTTGGCACCATTATCATTCGTGTTTTGATTGGTAGCACTCGGGTTAAAACCAAGCATCTCAAAACTTAACTTTTGCATGCTCTCTTCAATTTTACTTACATAAGGAATGGCACATACATCAGTAAATGCTTTTTGAAGCTTGGTTGTAAGTGAAAAATTACCATCTTCGAGTTGCTGGATTTGTTGCCTGTGAAGCAAACTTGTCAAAAGCACTTCTGTTTCATAATTTGAAAGATCTAAGAATTTTGCAATTTTTAAAGCACTTAGTGGAGCAATAATTAACAAGCGCAATACCATGGTGTCAATAAAATCCAAAGTTTCTTTCGTTGTATAACTGAAAGCCACATTGAAAATTTGAGAAGGTAACGTTACATCAACATCATGATAACTGATCAATGACTCATTCATGAATTACACTCCTACCCATTTAGTATTTCGACGCGGTTTGTTTCGATTTTGATTTTTGGATTGCACCTTTTTGTTTCTTGCACGCTTATTGAGGAATTGATATTCCGATTCATCTTCTTCAAGAGCTTGAATATACGTCAGTACACGACCCAATGGCATCTCACCGTTTATACCTTGCCACATTTCAGATGCACCAAAAATAACCAGTCGATCCATTGCACGAGATAGCGCTACGTTCACGCGATTATCCAATTTTAGAAATGCGGGAAATTTGGTAGGATCATTTCGCGTTACAGAAAGAATAATGATCCGGTTTTCTTTACCCTGATAACTGTCTACTGTATCGATACGAACCAGTGATCTTAGCTCATTCGAAATATCACTTAATGCGAAAGCCTTTCTCAAACGGTTTTTTTGTTCAGCGTAGGTGCAAATCACTCCAATTACCGGCTCTTGTACCGAACCAGGTTTAGGCATTAATCGCTGTAATAAAGGTTTGTCTTTATCTATACGTTGAAGAAAATCGATGATTTGATCAATTTCGTGTGGATTATAGATACTGCTCCCTTTCTCTGGATTGAAATGCTCAGCATTACCGGTATCAACCCAAGTAACTGTTGAATTCAACTCAGTTGCAATTTCAGAGTAATAAATATCAGGAACAATCCGCTTTAATTCAACTTTCTCAAGTTCCTCAACAGTTTTAAATCTTGAATCAACTACACCAAGTTCAAGCTTACCTTTATAGAAGCAATCTGATACCAAATTACCAATACTTGGGCTCATTCGATATTGGGTTAAGATTTCCGCACTCGCTTGCTGACCATAATGTGAATCAAAAATACGACCAAAATCACTTTGCAATACATGATCGAGGTCATCTTTTTTAATTCCGAGTTGAACAGCCAAAGCTTTCTTAAGCTCAGTTGAATACAGTGGAGGAAGCTGATTTTGGTCACCGACCAATAAAATTCTTTTTCCAGATTGCATTGCAATTGCCAGTTCTGATGAAATAGAACGCGCTGCTTCATCAATAATTACCCAATCAAATACTTGATTTGCAATACCGATACTTTGCTGTCCAACCCCAACACAAGTACCACAAATTAATTGTCTGGTTTTAACTAAAAAACTTTCATAATTTGCACTTGGACTATCAATAAGAGGTTCATAATCAAAAGCAATATTGATTAATGCTTGTGCATTGCGTCCTTCTGCACTCGATATACCATGGTATTGATTTAAAGCATCAAAGGTCATTACTTCAATATTGTTCAACCGATTCAAAGCAGTTGACTCTTTATCATCAATATATTTTTGAAGCTGATTGAGCAGATTTGGATCGTGGCTAAATTGAACTTTAAATCTCTCCATAGCCTTTTCAAAAGCATTTTGATATTCATCTGATGAAAAGCTAATTTTTTGCTCTAAATCATCTTGATCAATCGAACCGTATGCAACTTTAAGATTATTTAGCTCAAGGCGGAGCGTGTATAAATCCCTCAAATAATCCGCATCTAAATCTAAAACTTCAGCAAATGAAACGATTTTTTGTTTCATGTTCGACTTAAAAAGCTCTTTTTTCGCCGTGATAATCGAACCCGTGTAAACATCTTTTAGGCCATCTGACACAGCACTTTCTTTGTTGCTAATTCGAGCAATACTTATTTCAGTTTCCCGATTTAAAAACTGTTTGCGAATTCGCTCCACACTTTCATTCACAGCTTCATGCGATTGGCTGACAATAAGTATATTTCCAACATTGAGTACTTCATAAAGAAAGTGTGCAAACGTTGAAATGAATTCTGTTTTACCAGTTCCTGGTGGCCCTTTAAGCATAGAAATTGGGCCATGATTGAGAATTTGACGAAATGCTACTCTCTGTAATGGATTTAAGCTTTTAATTAACTTACCACTGTCATTGTCGTAGACATTATATTTATCAAATTGCTCATCGGTGACTTCAACCCCATAATCATCGGCTTCAATGTTTAGAGCTGGTTCAAAATAATCAATCAGATTCTGTATCCGAGCATCATTTCCAAGAATGTTTTTTAATGCATCTGCTCGTTTTCGGTTAGACGATTTATCAGCTTTACTTTGTAAAAATAGGGTTGATCCAACAGGCACTGAATTTTTATCATTAAAAAAATCAATCCACAATTCCCCAACTCTTGATTGTGCAATATTCATCGTACCAATACAAAAGGTGTAATCGCCCCCTCTACCTGTTTCCCTCGTACACATGACATCAATCTTATCAGTGCTACTAAACTTAGCGGATACATCCTCATCCGAATCATAAAAAGCAACAACACTCTTTGAATTGAAATGATGCTTATTCTCAACTTTCTTTAAAGGGCCACTTAAGGTAATTGATGGATGAGCATGACGTTCCGCCACCATGACCTTTTTCCAAAGATCTTTGGTTGATATATCGTATAGCGGGCTAATCCCTGATTGAGCGACATTCTGAGTTGGAATAGCGCCTAATAACGATTCAACCTGAACAATATCATTATCATCAACAGGTTCTAAACCATGAAGTTGAGCCTGCGTAGCCGCAAGTTCATCTAATCTCTGAACTTGTTTAGCGTAGTTAAATAACTCCAAGGCATCTAAAAAACCTTGATCTTGCTGAAGAAAATCACTCAATTCAATAATATTATCCCGCGTGTTTCGACCAGAAACAGGATTTACATGAATCGTTGCATCAACACTGCAGCTTGCTTCTTTACTAGCTCGCCACCATAAATCTTGTTTTAGTAGAGTGTCAAGAAAGCTTAATTGCTGTTCATGGGGCTTATAGAAGCCTTTGGCTGTTCCATTAATCCCACTAAAAGTGACGCGTATATCTCCCTCTTTAGCAGACTCAAGTTGAATATAAAGCTTCCCATTTTCAGGATAAATAGTGAAAGCTGTGTCAACTTTATTAGAATAAATTGAAATCTGTGGACCTTTCTTAACATTGTCATCTTTACATTCAAAAGCTTCCATAAAGCGAGTGTTGTCAATATAACGAACACCAACGTCTTCGCTTAATTCAGTACTGAATGCCTGAGATAACCATGCTAATTTTTGATCTTGTGAGGAATCCAACTCAGTATTTAAGTTAATATCATATAACCCAGCAATCAATTTCAATGCAGCATAATTATCACATTGCATTGCTGTTGGATCTTCAATATCGGTTGCATAGTAAGGGCTTGAAGAGTCCCCTTGAACCGGCACTGGGTGATAGCTGTCGGTAAACACAACTTGTAAATTTGCGCGGTCTACCAATATATTTTGATCACTCAAATGCCCATGGTAATACTCGTGCCCATGTAGATTTTTAATTGCCTGTAATAGATTAACTACAAGGCCTTCTTTTTCCTCATCAGTTAGATCAGCTACCGTATTTTGCCAAGTATCAAAACTCAATGTAGCTGTAACAAGATACGCTGAGGCAGTAATAGTCGATAGACCAAAATCTATAATTTCAGGTAGATAAGTTGGCTTGAGTGATTTGATGTCTTTCAATTCCTCAAAGAATCGCTTGTAACAACCCTTTTGGTAAGTTGTCATTGATGTAACAACTTTCCCTCCCCAAAATTTCACTAAATTATTACCAGATGCATATGTCATAAACTCTGCATTGGCTTGGATTGGTGCTCCAGCCATGGGATAGCTATCGTAGATATTTACCTGAGTTAAAAATGGGTCTAAAACAGCATCGTCTAGCTTATAGCTGACTTCGACATCTGGTTTTTCTAACAAGTAATCACTGAAAAATTCAATCGCATTTTCATATCCCCCAGTGAGCGCCCGACTTAAAACTCGATCGAACCAATCATTTTGATCCAGTAGATTCGGGTTAAAATCTTTTAAAGATTTCCCGCTTAGACGTTGGTTCTTCATGATATGAAAAATAAGAAGGCCAAGCCAATACACATCTTGCTGAGGTGCAGTTAATTCTAGGGCGGGTCGTTGAGAAGCTGTATTATAAATAGGTACAATATCTACCAATTCCTCGCCAATTCGCGATGGTCGTAATTGATCACTCGCTGATGTGAAGTTTGATAGCGTTACCTCCATTTTGTATGAAAGCCAGATGCTATGTTCACCAATATCGCCGTGTACAATGCCTATTGCATGCAAATCATTAAATTTACTGATCATAATTTGGAATAGATCGTATTTCTCTGATTTACTCAATTTTGAAGCATAAGAACGAATGAATTCATTTGTCCGAAAGGCGGTTTCAGGGATTTCATACAATTCATTATATTTCGATGTCATATCATCGAGAGTTGGATTCGTAATTGGATGTAAACAAATTAGGTACAGATCCGGCTTTTCACTCTTAATACGCTGATAAATTTGACGCTCATTACAAATAAAATCAAATCGATGCTGTCGCTGATTCATTTTTGAGTTTGAACCAGATAACGCATTGAAATCCCAACAGCGCATCAAGGATTTTTCACCAATAATATTGGTAGATTGCGCCTTATACTCGGTATAAATTTTATTTGGATGTGGAAGAAGAACATCTCCACGTTCATGATTGTTTAAGATGATGGAGCGTGGCTGAATTTGATCATTAGCAAAAATTTCATCCAAAATACCGTGGTATTCTTTTTTAATGTCATAAATACGACCATCTCGCTCAAGATGCTGACGGAACATCCAATTAAAATTAGATTGATCAGCGAGTTTTAAAAACTCATCTAAAGATAGAATATGTGCAAGATCTTCAGGCGGTAAAGTCGAATAGTCCGCTTTACCACACATCACAACAAAGTGAGAAACACTTTGATAGTGGAATGTAATACCTTTCTCGCGCTTTTCCTTAACTTTGTCTTTGAGTTTATTGGTGATAAGATGTATTTTTTTAATATTTTTTTCAACCGGACATGTATCCAATTCCTTGTTGTCTAAATACCATTTACCAGCACTTTTGGTAATCTTCTTGCCATTCCAGTCTTTCAATTCAATGACTAAAATGTTTGCATGGGTAATAATCAGCAAATCAAATTCGTATTTATCTAATTCACGCACTCCTTTGTCTCGGCCAGCATTGTGCATAAACTGAAATCCAGCATAAGCCCTCCAATCCTTTGTTTTAAAACCACTATCGAAAACCTTTTTAATCTTGTCTAATGCTATTCGTTCGTGTTCGTAAATTCCAGTTTCTGTATATGTAATCTTCATATTCGTAAAGTTTCCAATTAAAACAATTGTTTAATTTTCAAATGTATTATTTCGGCACCAAAAAAAAGATGCAAAAATTTTCACAATTAAAATTCGTGTATAAATAAATCTAAGTTTTAAAAATTCTTCTAAAAAATTTAGGTTTTTGTGTTTTGTTTGTTAGGCTTGATGGCCCTCCGAATAATTTATTTAAGTTCAGTAGGTTTGTCTTAAGTTTTTGCTTTGCCGAAAATTCCAATGAAAAACTTAGCTTTCGGCAATGATCATCAAATATAGATGATCTGATATATGTTGAAGCAAAACGTATTTCACTTTAACGGTTTGGGACCTGCTTCAAATACTACACATTAATTCTCACTTTACAAACTTTATTATTTATTATTTTAAATGGTGGATTGAAAGTCAAGCTTGTAAGAAGAAACACGAAATTTAAATTTACAGACACCGAGTTGGGGCTGGGATCAAAGTTTAGATGAGCATCAAATAACTGTATCGTTACTTATCACTAGGCTAGGTATCTTTTAAAATGAACTACTAAGTTCGTTAGGTTCATGAATGATGATTCTTTCAAGTAAATAATTTATAGAAATAAAATATTGAAAATTATAGATAAATTTAAAATATTATTTATGAACTAGACTTTAGGTAAACATAAGTGCATTAGAATATTATGTAAGTTGCTTATTCACATTTTGTTTGCAATGACTAACTATTATTAGAATAAGCTGTAATTTTCTAGTTAATTGCGTTTAAATTCCAACCTTCTCATTTTTCAACTAGCTCAGGTTATAATCATGGACTCCCAAAATATGGTTGATCTATCATGAACACCTCCAATGACCCTTTACACGGCAAAAAACTTTCTGACATTTTGGATGAGTTATTGGATTACTACGGTGGATTTGAAGGCTTAAGTCGTAAAATTGAAATTAGAT
>JAVXBC010000013.1:21294-39035 GCA_036660195.1 Acinetobacter sp. | reverse complement strand
ATCCAGCTCATGCAGGTGAGTTAGTTTCAGAATGGTTAGATGGCTTAAAAGAAGAAGGACACGCGATCACCATTACAGAACTTGCTGAACGTATTCAAGTGACACGTCCATTACTTTCTCGAATTATTAATGCTAAAGCACCAGTAACTGCTGATATAGCGTTACGATTGCATGATGCTTTGGGAATTAGTGCAGACTTATTAATGCGTGTTCAATCTAAGCATTCGCTTTGGATGGAATCACAAAAACAACGTCCGCAAATTCAGCCATTTTCTGTTAGTTCCGAATGATTTTATAAAATGCGCTTCGTATAAGCACCATTATGTTAAATAAAAAAATACTCTTAAATAGATAGTGTTGTATTACTTTTGATAGTCATAGATGAAAATTTTTTTCGCTAAAATAAAATTAAGTTGTACATATTTGATTTTATAGCAGCCTGATTGATTTTTCTTTAAGTCCTCATAAAAATCACGCCATGTTAGACCTGAAGGAAAAGCTTCTTTATCAAGCCGTATAGTATCATACACATGATTGTCAACATTAATATAATAACCTGAGCTATATTTAGATTTACTTTTACCCCTGTAATATACGCAAGTTTCAATGATATTTTTAGGACTCTGCAATTTATATTTTAATATTGCATCATATCCCCATAGATTCATAAACATCCAAAAAATAATCATCGAAATACAACCATACACCATCACTTGATACAATTTAGACTGCGACTTTATATGTTCATAATAACTCAATATATTTCTCTTTATTTCAGTATGTTGAACAGCTTTAAATAAAACTACCAGCGAGTTAAGCTTTCCTAAAATTAACATAATACACTTTACAAGAAATAATTTTTATTTACTATGCAAATCATAACTTTATCGAATTTTTAAAAAATAAATAACTATACTTGAGCTTTTTACGTGAATAGTTATGTTCCACGACTATTATTTCACAAGATTGATAAATTAAAATTGATAGTTAGCTACCATCTATTTCAGACTCTCAAAGAAAAAGTCCCTCCCATAGCCAAAAACTCACAAATTTTGTAGAATACGTCTTTTAAAATCATGGTGCTTTCTATGACCGCTTGGACACCTCATGTCACAGTCGCCACTGTAGTCGAAAAAGACGGACGTTTTCTGTTTGTTGAAGAACACAGCGAAGGCTTTGTACATACCGTGTTTAATCAACCTGCGGGTCATGTCGAATGTGGCGAAACCATTGTTGAAGCAGCAATTCGAGAGACCTTAGAAGAAACAGGTCATCACATCGAAATTGATCATCTGCTCGGTATCTATACTTATACCCCGCCCATGTTTCCTGATCGCACCTATTATCGCTTTTGCTTTTTGGCACATGTCACGGCAGTTGAGGAAAATGCGCAACTCGATACAGGCATTGTTGGTGCAGTATGGATGAATTTAGAAGAACTGCAAGAATCTGCACGTGCGCGTAGCCCATTGGTTTTAAAAGCTGTTGAAGATGCTCTTGCTGGCAAAAAATACCCTTTATCGCTTATTTATGAGCACCCTTTTTCTCCCTCATTCACTTCTCATTTGGATGCTTAATTAGATGCAACAACGTGTCATCGTCGGTATGTCTGGTGGTGTAGACTCCTCTGTTTCTGCCGCACTACTACTTCAACAAGGTTATCAAGTTGAAGGGCTTTTCATGAAAAATTGGGAAGAAGATGACGGTACGGAATATTGCACAGCACTGGAAGACTTAGCCGATGCGCAAGCGGTTGCAGATAAAATTGGCATCAAATTGCATACCGCCAACTTTGCAATGGAATATTGGGATCGTGTATTCGAGCATTTCTTGGCTGAATATGCTGCGGGTCGCACACCCAACCCAGATATTCTATGTAATAAAGAAATTAAATTTCGTGCCTTTTTAGACCACGCTATGACTTTAGGTGCAGATTTTATTGCGACAGGTCACTATGCGCGTCGTGGTGCAAGCACACAAAATTCGCGTGGCGAAACTTATGCACCGCTATTACGTGGTGTGGACAATAATAAAGACCAAACTTATTTCTTACATGCGGTGCATGGTCGTGAAATTAACAAAACCTTATTCCCCGTCGGTGAAATAGAAAAACCTGAAGTTCGTCGTATTGCAGAACAACTTGATTTAGCAACGGCGAAGAAAAAAGACTCAACGGGGATTTGCTTTATTGGCGAACGTCGTTTTAGCGATTTCCTTAAACAATACCTACCTGCACAAGCAGGAAAAATTGTTTTGGACAATGGCAAAGAAGTTGGTGAACATCACGGCTTAATGTACTATACGCTGGGTCAACGTGGCGGTATTGGCATTGGTGGTATGAAAGGTGTGCAAGAAGGCGCATGGTTCGTCCTACATAAAGATATTGCCAATAATCGGCTGGTCATTGGTCAAGGACATGAACATCCGCTGATGCAAAGCACACAGCTTTGGAGTGAGTCGATTGATTGGGTTGCAGGCGAACAAGATATTCCAAGCACAGGTTTCCGATGCACGGCTAAAACCCGTTATCGCCAGTCCGATCAAGCATGTACCATTTACCGTGATGAACAGACAGAAAACGGTATTCGTGTTGAATTTGACGAACAACAACGTGCTGTTACCCCAGGGCAAAGCGTGGTGTTTTATTCAGGAGAGGTCTGCTTAGGCGGTGGTGTGATTCACCATACCAATGCACCTCAGCCAGATTTTATTTAAGGATATTGGAAGCGAAGCATGGCGGAGTTACCCTTTCAGCACGCTCAAGCGTTGAATGTTCGACAAAACCGTGCTTTGGCATTGGCTGCCGTCTTTCAAGCGACTCAGCTCACGCACATGACGGCGATGGCGGGTCAACAGAGCATTGGCGATAGTGGTAATTTCTATCTTGAACTGCTGATCAAAGCCAGTTTAAATATCCGCCCAACGACGAACAATACCAATCAAACACTGGATTTTTTTAATCAATTGGCCGATATTTCACTCGGTTTAAAAACTTTAGAAGGCTGTATTACCCAACCGTTTAATACTGCACCGAAATCACGACTTCCCAAACTTTCAACCGCGAAACTGCCGATGTCTTATGCGATGGCGTTGTTGCAGCTTGAAAAGAAAGTCTACAGCAATCCTGAATACGTCAAGATCATCGAAAAATCTCAGCAAAAAATCCTTAAACAGCTGTCTTTTTTTGATAATAACTATTTGCATCCCAGTATCATTGCCAACTTAGCCCAAACCTATGTTGAAACGGCGGGACAAATCAATCCACG
Source organism: Acinetobacter sp. (assembly GCA_036660195.1). Taxonomy (GTDB): domain Bacteria; phylum Pseudomonadota; class Gammaproteobacteria; order Pseudomonadales; family Moraxellaceae; genus Acinetobacter. Next base: position 35,769 of record JAVXBC010000013.1, on the reverse strand, counting down.
CATTTTGGTTCGTGGTAATGCCGAAGCTTTTAAAGACATGAATCATACCAATCGCATCCGTGCTTGTTTGTTTACTGGCTTACAACTGGCGCATTTATGGAAGCAGTTGGGCGGTAGCTCATGGGCGATGATTTTTACCAAACGCAAATTATTGCAAGATATTCAAGCACTTGCTCGTTTGCAGTATCAGGTGGTTTAGACCGATGCGACAACGAATTTATTTTTTTGACTTCTATATCCCCTCTCTAAATCTTTCTTTTCTTAAAGAGAGACTTAAAATTAAGGAATCTGTATGAATGCTTTAACCGCACTCTCACCACTTGATGGACGTTATGCAAGCAAATGTGATGCGCTACGCCCTTTTTTGTCTGAGTTTGGTTTAATCCACGCTCGTGTTACGGTTGAAGTGCGTTGGTTACAAGCACTAGCAAATCGTGCAGAAATCATCGAAGTTCCAGCTTTTTCAGCTGAAACTAATGCAGCTTTAGATGCGATTGTATCTAATTTCTCTGAAGATGATGCCAACCGCATTAAAGAAATTGAAAGCACAACGAATCACGATGTAAAAGCAGTTGAATATTTCCTCAAAGAAAAAATTGCCAATATTGATGAACTCAAAAATGCAGGTGAATTTATTCACTTTGCTTGTACCTCTGAAGACATCAACAACTTGTCTCATGCATTGATGTTGAAAAATGGTCGTGAAGTTTTAGTTTCAAGCATGAAACAAATTCTGAATGCGATCTCTGCTTTGGCAATTACACACGCTGAACAACCAATGTTGTCTCGTACACACGGTCAAACTGCAAGCCCAACGACTTTGGGCAAAGAAATGGCAAACGTGGCGTATCGTTTAGCACGTCAAATCAAGCAATTTGAAAATGTAGAACTCCTCGGCAAAATCAATGGTGCTGTTGGTAACTACAACGCTCACCTTTCTGCATACCCTGAAATTGACTGGGCAGCACACGCGCAAGCTTTTGTTGAATCTTTAGGCTTAGCGTTTAACCCATACACCACGCAAATCGAACCACATGATTATATGGCTGAATTGTTCGATGCCTTACGCCGTTACAACACCATCTTGATCGACTTTAACCGTGATGTGTGGGGCTACATTTCGCTTGGTTATTTCAAACAACGCTTAAAAGATGGCGAAGTAGGTTCTTCAACCATGCCGCATAAAGTCAACCCGATTGATTTTGAAAATTCAGAAGGTAACTTAGGTATTGCCAATGCCGTATTGGCTCACTTAGGTGAAAAACTACCTGTTTCTCGCTGGCAGCGTGATTTAACCGACTCAACTGTTCTTCGTAACATGGGTGTTGGTTTTGCACAAAGCTTGATTGCCTTTGATGCATGTTTAAAAGGTATTGGTAAGCTTGAGCTCAATGCGAACCGTTTAAATGAAGATTTAGACCAAGCGCAAGAAGTGCTTGCAGAGCCAATTCAAACTGTAATGCGTCGTTATAATGTTGAACAACCTTACGAAAAATTAAAAGCATTGACGCGTGGTCAAGCCATGACACGCGAGATGATGGTCAACTTCGTTAAAGGTGATGAACTTGCACAAGTTCCAGCAGATGAGCGTGCTCGCTTAGCTGAACTTAGCCCTGCAACTTATATCGGTAATGCTGCGGAGCAAGCTAAACAGATCAATGATTTGATTAGCAAAATCTAAAAACTGATTCACTTCAAAAGCAAAGCTTCGGCTTTGCTTTTTTGTTTGCGGAATTTTTCTATTCATCTAATCAGCGATTTATTCGAGAGCAGCGACATTTTAATATTTCCTTGAAATAGATCTACTGATTTTTTTATTGCATAGATTTAGACGAACAATTAAATAAAGTAAAACCAGAGTGGAAATGCCAACTAACTAATGTTTCATTACGTGACATTAAGATAAAGATATATTAATAATGTTTTAATTTAAGAGACAATGAGCACACAAGTTACTATTAAATAGATAATTATTAAAAATAAAAAATTACATTTAAATATAATGAAACATCCAATGTATTCCACTTGCTTAAAAATATGTTTTAATCACCCTATCTGCTTAGTTCAGATAATATTGATTTAAACCATAGAGGAATACGATCATGGCTAATTCAAATAACCAAAGTAATCAAGAGCGTAATAACCAACAACAGCAACAGAAAGATGCAAACCGTCAACAACAGCAGCAACAAAATGATAAGAGCCAACAACATGGTTCGAATCAAAAGAACTCTAACCAAAACAATCAACAGAAGTAAATTCTGCTGATTTGAATGATCAAATCATATTTAGGAGAGTAAATTAATTTACTCTCCTAAATATTGAATAAATTTTATACTTATGATGTAAAGCTGGAGCTTTATCATGACAAATGAAAACTCTATAGATCGGAATAATACAGGCATAAATGTTAATCCAAATGATCGTTGGCGTGAAAGCTATGTCACACGGCCTTATTATCAAGAGGCCCAACTTGATACTCCAGATTTAGATTATGACCGCGATTTCTCAAAAGCATATGAATTAGGCAGTCGAGCACGTTCAGAAAATGATCGTAGCACCAGTTTCAAGGATGTTGAAGAAAGCTTGGAAAGTTCTTGGAACGAAATTAAAGCCGAATCCAGATTAAAGTGGGAACAAGCAAAGCAAGCTATAAAAGATGCTTGGGATGCTATTTAGTAATTAATTCATACATTTAAGGAGCTTAATTTCCATAAATAAGCTCCTTTTATTATAGCCATAAAAACAATAATAAATATTATTTTGAATAATAAAAATTCATCTTTAGTTTCGTAATAAATTACATTTGTTAAAAGATTATTTTAAAGAAGATAAAGTTAAGTTCATATTTATTTTAAATATTACCACTCAAGAAATTGATCCACCTTCATCAAAAACAACACTATCAAATATATAACATTTTGATTTCTAATATTTCATAAAAATTAATTCCTTTTATTATCAGACAATAATTTTACACTGAGCTTCGATATTATTTAGAACGAATAATCCCTAATACATAAATTATTTATTTTTCACATCCTATTCACATGAGAAATTCTAAAATAAGAAAAAATGGAGTTCCTGTATGAAGTTTTTAAGAACTATTGCTGTATCTACCCTAACTTTTTTATCAATGTTTGGATGTAAAAATATTCCAACATATACCTCTGATTTTGAACAGGCAAGTAAACAGATTACAGGCATTAGCTTGAATGATGAAACAACTGATCAGATAGGTCAGCGTTTTGTTGCAGCATTCAACACTATGGGAACTGCAAATTTTGTAAAAAATGCTGGGCAACTTTATGCAGAAAATTTATACATCAATGATACCCTGTCTCAATTTTCAAATAAGAAAGAGCTTATTCAACATTTTGAAAGTATGAATCAGCATGTAAGTCATGTCTCTGTAAACTTGATCAGTGCAACGCATCAGCAAGATTCTGCTTATATACATTGGCATATGAAATACGATTTTAAGATGTTTGGTCGAACTAAAACGATGTCTTCCTACGGAATTAGCCAAATTAAAATTAATGACAAAAATTTGATCATATTTCAACAAGATTATTGGGATCCAGTAAACGGTCTATATCGTTCATTGCCCTATATCGGCAATGGTTATTCCTTAATTTTACCCTTTAAGAAATAACCCAAAAATCGTCATAATTATATATTTATTGGTCAATGTGATTTATTAACTTGAATGTAAATCTAAAAAGATGAATATCTATAAATCAGGTGAAATATGAAAAATTATTTAATTAGTCTTAGCCTTTTATGTTCTGTAGCAATTTTAAGTGAAGTACATGCTGCTGCTCAATTTTGTCAAACAGCCCCCTTGTTTGTGGGCAATAAAAATATTGGTTCTGTCAGCTATTATGCAGATCAATGCGATAAAAACTGGGAAAATCAAAATATTCGTTTAGATTTTTCCTATAGTCAAAAAATTCCTGAATGGGCTTTTAAACGAGCAGCATCCCATTATCTTAATAAAAATATTGCTCAACTTCCTCAAAATTCAGTATTGAATCACATTACAGAGCTATACCGTCCCGTCAAGAAAGGAGATTTTTACTCTTTAAATTATGCTCAAAATAGCAAAACACTCAGCTTATCACTAAACCAAAAACTGCTTGGCTCAATTACTAATCCTCAAGCGAATCAATATTTTAAAATTTGGTTTGGCGGCTCGCCATTTAGTGCTAAATTAAAACAACAATTACTTAATCAATGAATTGAATTATGAGCAATCAATTTATCCTCATGGTTGAAGATCACTATGAAATTGCAGCGACCGTCTGTGATTTTTTAGAACAACATGGCTTTGTAATTGATCATGCTCGAAATTTGGACGCAGCTCGAAATTTTTTAAAAAATCAGCATTATCATTTGCTGTTGTTAGATATCAATTTACCCGATGGTTCAGGTTATGATCTCTGTGAATGGTTAAGAAATGATCTAGGAAAAGATATTCCTGTTCTTATGCTTACAGCAAGAGATACGTTGGATGACAAATTAAAAGGCTTCGTTGCGGGTACCGATGACTACTTGGTTAAACCTTTTGACTTTAATGAATTAGTGATGCGAATCAAAGCGTTAATCAAACGTTCATTAGGAGAAGTTTCAAATAATAAAATTCAAATTCATGATCTAATTTTGGACAGCTCCACACAAACGATTATTCGAGCAGGTCAACAGATTGATTTACCACGTATTCAATTCAAACTCTTAAAAGTCTTAATGAGAAACTCACCTAAAGTCATTACTAAACAAGAAATTATTATTGAACTTTGGGGTGATGAAGAACCAGATAGTGATGCGCTACGTAGCCATATTTATAACTTGCGTAAAATGGTCGATAAGCCATTCGAACAAAAACTGATTCATACAATTTCGGGCGTCGGTCTGAAAATTGCATTTGAAGTAAAGAGCTAAACCTTAACTCATATAAACGACCACAATTAAACCAGTTTCATTTTCAAGCTCAAGATATTTATGGCTTTTTAGATAATACTGACGATCAAATAATTCAACCCGCCAACCTAATTGTTTGCAAAGTTTTTGCACAAGTTGCAAACCTATGCCATATCCTTTCGCATTTAATTTTAGTTCTGTCGTGCTTAATTCCTGATTTTTTGATTCGCTTGGCATATCAATGCCAATACCATTATCTGCAATCACAATACTATTTTTTCGCTGAATAATATGAATATGCGTGCCTTGAGAATAATTCAACGCATTACGTAAAATATTGCTTAACACCATTTTAGTCATGGATGGATAAATTATTCTTGGAGATTCTTGAATATCATATTGTACGCAAATATTAATTCCTTTGTTTTGACCGACTGGCTCCAAATCATTCACTAGATCACGAATAATAATAGATAAAAGCATTTGTTCAGCAACCAAGGTATTGGTTGTATTTCTAGCGATTGCCAGTAAGGTATCGACCAATAACTGCATATCAACAATCGTATTTGAAATACGATTCAAGGATTTATCATCGCCATATTTCGCCTGACAAAGTTGAATGTTTCCTTTTAATATCGTGAGTGGGGTTCTCAGTTCATGACTCACATCACCCGTAAATTCTCTTTCTCGATTAATAAATTCACTTAATACTTGATGATATTTTTCTAAAGCCTGTTTTAAATATTCAGCTTCCATATTGCTATTGGTTCTTATATCTTCAAATGGTGAGGATTCCATATTTTGATGTGCCCAATCAATATGTTCCAAAGCATTCGCTAATCGAGTGATCGGTGAAAAATAACGCTTAGCACGACGATTAGACCACCACAAAATGCTATACAGCAAAATTAAGCTGAACATCAGCGGTGCTAAACCAAACATCCAAACAATTTTATTGACATTACTTTCACCGAACACCAGTAGCACATGTTGCCCACTTTTCTCGCTATACACCGTCATACGGTCTTTGCCATCTACAAATATTCGATGAACACCCTGTTGTAAAACTTGATTTTTAAATGCTGGCGGTGGGATTTCATGCTTCCAACGATAGCCATATAAATTTTTAGTATCAGGTAGATCTGCATTCGGGTTTCGCTCAACGCGTACCCAATAATGCTCCATTTCTTGTTCGAGCGCAGTTTTAAGTAGTGAACCTTTGATAATCCATGCACTACACGCAATTCCAATCACGATAGAAAGCGCAATCAGCCCAATTTGTAGCCAATAATGGCGATTAAATATCTCACCCAATGGATGATTTTGTTCGCCATTTCTATTGCGCTTAAACATAGGCTAATCTGCGTTAAAAATTGATTAAATTATAGTTCTTTCTTTTTGAACAGGAAGTGACCGATAACCCACTCTTGACCTTGTTCAAATCCAAACAACTCAGCGCACGCCATAAAAAAGATACGCCAACGTTGCCACCATGCATCCGCTTCTTTTGCATATACCTGTTCAAATAATGGTTTTAACTGGTCAGCATGGCGATCCATATTTTCCAGCCAAGCATTAGCTGTTTTTTCATAGTGCGTACCCGACCACTGCCAGTGCTGCGACAGCTCTAAATGATCTTGAAAATGCAAAAATGTGGAACTTGCAGGCATCAAACCACCTGTAAAAAAGTAGCGTGACATCCAATCATATTCACTTTTAATTTCAAAAGGATAATGTAAGAAGCGGTGACAGAATATATGGCACCACAACTTTCCGTCAACCTTGAGCCAAGACTGAATTTTCTCAAATAGTTTTTGATAGTTTCGAACATGTTCAAACATTTCAACTGAGACAACACGGTCAAATGTATTTGCTTTTAATTCAAGTACATTGACATCACAGGTTAAGATTTCGATATTACCTAAACCACGCTTTTCAGCTTCCGCTAAAATATGTTGACGCTGAGTTGCCGAATTTGAAACCGCAGTAATTTTCGCATTTGGATAACGTTCTGCCATCCATAACGTAAATGACCCCCAGCCACATCCAAGCTCTAAGATATGTTGACCATCTTTTAACTGTGCTCGTTCGCTGTAAATTTTTAATGAATGCGCTTCGGCTTCATCTAATGTGGTTTTGTCATTCGCAAAATAACATGCGCTGTATTTAAGACGCTTGCCTAACACAGCCTGAAAGAAAGCAGTTGGTAACTCATAGTGTTGCTCATTGGCTTTGTCCGTTTCAATGGCAATTTCACTGTGCTTCAATATATTCAGCACGTCCATGTAGCGCTGCGCACCCTGCTCAGGGTCATAGCGCCCTTCTTGAATCAAACGCTTCTTGCTCAATGCACGAATGGCTGCACGAATTGCTTGATCAGGTACTAAACCACTTTCAACGAGTTTTAAAGATTTTTGAATAATAAAGTCCATGTGTGCTACCTACTGTTTGGGTTTCCACGGAATAAATATAGAAGTTCGTTTTTGATAATCAAGATAATTTTGACCGCGATTTTTTAAGGCTTGTTGCTCGCTAAATGGAATACCAGTGATGTAATACAAAAATAACCACATCAATACTGGATAAACCCATAAGCTCAATAATCCTGCTGCTAATCCAATGATTGGATAAGCAAACCAATGCAGCCATTCAAAGAAATAATTTGGATGCCGAGAATATCTCCACAGACCTTGATCCATGGTATTGCCATGATTGTTGACGTTTTGCTTAAACCGATATAATTGTTGATCTGCAATCACTTCACCTATAAATGCAATCACCATGATCATGCCTGCGATAATCAAATAATCATTGGTATCCGCGCCCCAAGCCATGCTTGGCACATGCAGCAAACTCCACATTGGAATGCTAAATAAAATAGCTAATCCTGCTTGAAACATGAAAAATAGGAAGAAACCAAAATGTTGATAATTTCCCATTGCGCTACGCATGTTGGCGTATCGACGATCTTCTTCATGCTCGGCGAGGTAACGGCGAAACAAGTGAAAACTCAATCTTAAGAACCAAATTGAGCTGAATATCCCAATAAATAACCTGACATTTAACGGTGCGACATCAACAAATAATGCAGTAATGACAATATTCAGAGCAATGCAGAAGCTCCAAGCGACATCGACAACGCCTGCACGATGATTATAAGTCGCCCATAACCAACACAGAGTCATTACTACGACATCAAGTGCAAACAATTGCCACAACATAACGACCTCGTTGATGTATCAAAAATTTATCGAGTGCTAGTAAGTACTTGCTTCAAATAAAAGGTGTACGTTACTAATCACCCCTTCTTTAAAACCACCCTCGCAGTAGCAGAGATAAAAATCCCACATCCGAATAAAGTTTTCATCAAAACCTAAAGCCAATACTTGCTCTTTGGCGTTTAAAAACCGTTCACGCCATTGATGGATCGTTTCAGCGTAACTCAAACCAATATCTTCAAGATGCTTTAAGCGTAACTGTTGTTCAGATGCAGCTTGAGTTAAGACGCTGATGCATGGAATAAAACTACCAGGGAAAATATAGCGTTTAATATAATCCACAGTGTTCAAAGCTTTTTTATAACGAGCATCTTCAATCGTGATGGCTTGAATTAAACCCAAACCATTTGGTTTTAATAAAGATCGGCATTTATTAAAGTACGTTGATAAATACTGCTCACCGACAGCTTCAATCATTTCAATTGAAACGAGTTTGTCGAATTTCCCTTCTAATAATCGATAATCTATGAGCTGAACATTGACACGATGACTGAGACCTGCATCTGCGATACGCTTGGTTGCTTCATCGTATTGCGCTTGAGAAATCGTAATCGTGGTTACTTTACAGCCATAATTCTGAGCAGCATAGATTGCAAATCCCCCCCAACCACTGCCAATCTCCACCAAATGATCCATTGGTTTGAGTTGTAACTTTTGGCAAATCAGCTCTTTTTTATAATCTGATGCTTGTTCTAAAGTCATATCCTTATGCTGATAGACGGCACTTGAATACATCATTGAAGAATCAAGAAACAGTTTAAAAAAATCATTGCTCAAATCGTAATGCTCTGCAATGTTTTTTCGGCTACCTGATAATGAGTTTTTGCGCGTTTTGTACCAAGCTTTTAGAACAAGTTGGCTGGCTTGAGAAATCACGTTCTGATTGATTTTGTCGAGCACATGACGATTTCTCGCTAAAATCTGAATCAGCTCGACTAGCTGTTCACTGCTCCAATAGCCACGAATATAGCCTTCAGCTGCACCAAGCACACCATTTTTAAAAATAAGATCAATTAATGCTTTGTTATGAATATCGATGGTTGCTGCTAAATCAGAAACCTCACCTACAGTACCGTTCCATTCTCCACGAAAATGAATTTGACCATGACGAAGTTTCAATAGACTTCGCAAAACCAAAGGCAGTGAATCTTGTTCACCGAAAATAAGCGTTTTCATCATTTTGTTTTAAATCCTTATCTTTTTTAGGGTGCCGATAAAATGGAACTTTCTTTCGCCATAGATGAAAAGCTTGAATGTAAATTGAAGCTAACATCTTGAAAGGTTCAAAGATATGATGAATAGCATAGCGATTGAGTTGTGAAGGAACTGTGATGCTAATTAAGGTAAAGCGCATGGTTGCATCAAAAATAAATTGCTCTGATTGATAAAGTTGCATATGAATCACATTTTGATCATCTGAAAAATTAAACCGCCATTTATAGTGAATATCCATCGGCATAAATGGAGAAACATGGAAGCTTTTTTCAAACTCAAATTCATAGCCTTGGTATTGACCATGTTCTTCTAATTTTTCACGACAATCATGCACATAGACTTTACGTTCATTCCACGGTGTGTTGGCGATTTCACTCAAGATAAAAACTAGTTGCTTTAGTGAATCAAGTACAAAATAAAACACGACCGAATTAAAACTAAATCCTAAAGTACGAGGCAAAGCTAAAACACGAATTTCTGATTGAGCAGATAAAATAGTATCGGCTTGCTGCAAAAGAATTTTTCTAATTTTTTCTCTAATTGAACCTACATATCCCTTTAGAAAATCATTTTCATAAAGATTTAAAATATTCCAATGTGATGTTGAACACAGCCATGAACGATCTAGATTTTCGTCTAGGCGATCAGGATCAAAACACAAATAGCTTAAAGTAGCTTGAAAATCGTGTGCTTTTGGGTGAAAACGGCGATGTCTAATTTGAGCTTTGGCAATAGAAAGTGAATTTTCAAACATGTCATCACCTCCAAATCACTGGTTGATTTCCAAAAGCGCATCGACGACACACTGTGCACTTCGCGCGCCATCTTCATGAAAGCCCCAGCCCCAATATGCACCACAAAATGAACTGCGGTTTTGACCATTGACCACATCCCAGCGAGATTGCGCTTCGATTGCTTTTTTATCAAATACAGGATGGCGATAATGACGTTCAATATAAATCTTATCTTTAGCAATGGGCATATTCGGATTGAGTGTGGAAAATACCTGTGTTTTACAGGATAGATTCTGCAAACTGTTCATCCAATAAGTAAATCCATAATGAACTCGATTTGATTTAGATTTTTGCGCGGTGACATGCACATGCCAGCTCGCCCATTGCGATTGACGCTTAGGCATAATCGACGTATCAGAATGTACCACCATACAATTATATTGATAATCAAAACAGCCTAATACGTTTTGTTCATCTACCGAAGGATTTTCGATGAGCTTTAATGTGTCGTCAGCATGGCTGGCAAAAACCACCCAATCGAAAGTTTCCTGCCCTCGTTCCGTAACGATATGAACTAAATTTTGTTCCCGAATCACCTTCTGAACATGTGCTTTTTTCCAAGTGATGGATGGACAAAATTTTTGAATGGCTCGGATATAGGAAGCTGAACCACCCTTAACCGTTTGCCATTGTGGACGGTCTTTTAATTGCAACATACGATGATGCTGAAAGAAACTCACAACAAATTTATAGGGAATATTTCCGACTTGATCAACAGGACTTGACCACAATGCGCCGCACATTGGATATAAATGTTCTTCTTTAAAGACCTGTGAATAATTATTTTGATTTAGGTAGTCTTCTATACTCATTTCAGCATCACATTGATCTACTTGAACGTCTTTATTGGTTTTATAAAACCGAATTAAATCGGATAACATAGTCCGAAAGTTTTTGTTTAAAAAATTATGTGGTCGCGTGAATAACGACCACTTTTTTGATGGATTATATTGAAGTCCTGTCACCTGATTATTCACAGAAAAGCTCATATCCGTATTTTGTGCATCTACCCCAAGTTCAGCAATCATTGCGCTAAATAAAGGATAGTTATAATCATTAAATACAATAAAACCACTATCCACTGCGACATTTTGTTGATCAATCAAAAGATCATGCGTGTCAGTATGACCACCGAAATATTGCTCTTTTTCAAATATGGTCACTTCATGCTGCTTTGATAATTTCCACGCTGCATACATGCCTGAAATACCAGAGCCTACAATTGCTATCTTCATCAAGACTCCTCAGTTTGAATTTTATTTCTGTTCATTTTAAGATTTAGTTGATGACTTTTATGCACATCATAGATACGTTGCGGCACGGGTTTAATCGCCCAAATTAAACCTAAAAAAGACATAATTTTTAAGATGTAATAGGTAATATCGACTTGCCACCAAAAGAAACCTTGTCTGGTGCTACCCGCATAGTAGTGATGATTATTATGCCAACCCTCACCCAATGTGATAATCGATAAAAATAAATTATTTCGACTGTTGTCTTTGGTTTCAAAGTCTCGACGCCCATAAAGATGCGCCAAAGAATTAATACACAAGGTCGCATGAATCAATAAAATGGTCGAAACCACAAACCCCCAAACGAATAGCTGCAAACCTGATGTACCCAAACTTGGATAAGCTACAGCCAACCACTCACCAAAACCATAAATTGACAAAGCTGTGAGTAAAACCACAGGTAGACTAAAACGATCTAGCCAAACGATTTCAGGAAATTTTAGCCAATCTTTGATGACTTCTTTTCGTGTAGAGAAGTTTTGGTCATTTAAAAACCATCCCACATGACTATACCAAAACCCATGCTGCGATGAATGTGGGTCATGTTCTGTATCTGTAAAACGATGGTGATAACGATGATGTGCAGCCCACCACAATGGGCCACGCTGTGCGCTCATTGTTCCAATAAGGAGGAAAAAAAACTGTACTGGTCGTGAAGTTTGAAAGGTTTTGTGGGCAAGATAGCGATGAAAAAATCCCGTAATCGCGAACATTCTAATCAAGTAAAATGCAAGCATAAATGCAACGGCGAACCATGACACACCGACCCAAAAAACAGCAAGACAAGCGATATGTAATAAAATAAACGGAACAATTCTCAACCATTGTACTTGCGTATCTTTGATGGCTTTTGAGCTTTCAATTACATTTGATTCAGAAGTATTGAGAAGTGACCAACTATCCATCCATCGCAGAAAAAATTTCAACATTGATTCTTCCTGACCCATCGCTTTTTTTATAGTTATCATCGTAGTCAATTTAGTATGAAATTAATGTGAAGCCTATAGATGACCCATCATCCCTATACAAAACTATTAAAAACATAGTTTTATCTTAAAAATTATTTTGGATGGGAAATGAAATTTCTATGTTAACCCGAATCTCGGATAAGAAATTGACTTGAAAAATAGAAGGACTAAAGCCATCAGTTGAGTTACCACACCAAACTCACAACTCTAGTCCTTATGTTCAATAGTACCGAATTATTCTGCTTAATCGATGATTTTTTCTTAAAATTCGAAGCAACTTACTGGCAATTTCTCAAACAAAGTCACCGCTGTTTAAGAATCCGAAATGCTCAACTGAGCCTTTCAGAAATCATCTTTATCGCCATTTGGTATAAATGCCCTCACTTCAATAATTTCAAAGCATTTTTTACATCGCTGAAACAAGATAAAAGCCAATTATTTAAAAGCTTACCCTGTTATCAACGAATGATTCATCTTATCAATGCACACCAACTGGCACTACACGCTTTACATACGGCTTTAACAAAAAATCAGCAGAACTCATATTTATGGATAGACTCTACAACCTTACCTGTTTGTAAAAACCAACGCATTCAACGTCATAAATCATTAGCCGCAATTGCCACACGTGGTAAAAGCTCAATGGGATGGTTTTATGGCTGTAAATTACATGTAGCAATGAATCAACTTGGTGAAATAGTTCGCTCTACTTTATCAAATGGGCATATTGCTGACATTAAAATGGTTGAACAGTTAGTTGAAGGCTTTCAAGCAAAGGTCTATGCAGATCGTGGTTATATTAGCCAAGAGTTAAAAAGCAGATTAAAAGATCAAAGTATTGATTTGATTACCTATCATCGAAAGAACATGAAGTCTATTCAATTAACCGCTTCAGATGAATACCACTTAAGACAACGTAATAAGATAGAGACGTTATTTGGTCTATTGAAAGGACAGTACAATTTAATGACGAGTAAAGCTCGTAGTGTTGCTGGTTTTTTAAGCGGGATATATGCATCGTTATGTGCATATCAAACTTGCCAGCAGAATAAGCCAACCATTCAAATTGTGGAGTGATTGGCTTAAGCAGGATTCGGGTTAGTTAACATTTTTAAAATGTTCATAAGGTTAGATTCAATAAATAATATTGGCTCTACCTCTCTGAGTAAATTCACCTGTTGTTTAGAATTATTTGAACTTCCACCACAATTTATCTGGAATATATCTACCTGAGAAAAAATAGGTCGCCAATTTATTAAAATAACACTTTGCCAAATTTGAGCTAATAAATCGTTAAAATCTTTATTTTTAAAAAGCTGATTTTTTCTTACTAGCCAATTAAAATAAGAAGAAAAAACCAATGGATGAATTTCACAATTACGATTGGATTGTAGAAATTTATTCAAATCCTTATATATTGAAGAATATAGCAATGGTTTATTATACAAGGCTTGCCTCTCATTAGAATAAAAAATACTTGAATCAAAAGTATTGCTATTACTGATCAGAGCAAATGCTTCAAAAAAATCATCTATCTCACTTGCATTCCATGTTCTCAATTTTCCATAAAGCATTTCAGTAAGATTCAATGAAGTTGTGTTTTTATTCAAATCAATTGAATCGAGATTTGAGTCCCCCCACTCCCGAACCCCATGCACGGACAAAGCACCCAAAATCTCACTAATTTCAGAAACAATATTCAACATCCTTGACGTGATAGGAAATGAATACTGTTGATAATTTCTCATTTCTTTTTCCATGAATTATTTTTATATTCTGTAAATTAGCAAAAACTAGAACAGTAATAAATAAAAGGTCGATAAGTTGCAGAAAAAACTTTGTTGTCCAAATTTGTTTTATATACGCCTATTATATCCAAAGTTTTATGAGGGGTAGGTTGAGGGGTAAGTGTATAGATAAAAAATAAGCCCTTGCAAATACAAGGGCTTATTTAAATATTTGGCGGAAGCGGTGAGATTCGAACTCACGGAGGACTCACACCCTCGTC
>JAVXBC010000013.1:0-21284 GCA_036660195.1 Acinetobacter sp. | reverse complement strand
GGTGCATTAAACCGCTCTGCCACGCTTCCAATGGCGGCTATCATATAAATAAAAGATTCAATTGGCAAATCTTTTATGCAAAATATACCTTCAAATGCTCAAAATAAAATCAAATTCAGTTTAATTCATCGAATTTTCATTTTTATCATAACGAATCACATTGATATACCATTGTTTTTTCCCCAACGGCGTAAGAACTTCAACCTCATCATCGACTTGTTTGCCCAGCAGCGCTTGTGCAATCGGTGACTCAATTGAAATATGTTGTGGGTGATGATCGTAAATTTCATCTACGCCGACAATGCGCAAATTCTTTTGCTCGCCTGCCTCATTTTCAATTTCAACCCAAGCACCAAAATAGACTTTTCCTTCTTGCTCAGGAACGAAGTCAACAATTTTTAACTCTTCTAAACGCTTTCCTAAATATCTGACTCGCCGATCAATCTTTCTGAGCAATTGTTTATTATATTGATAATCAGCATTTTCCGATCGATCCCCAAGGCTAGCCGCCCAATTCACTTTTTGGGTGATTTCAGGGCGTTCGTCATGCCAAAGCTTCTTCAGCTCGGCAACCAATAAATCATGTCCTTGTCGTGTAATTAAATTCGATTTCATATTAAATCTATCAAAAGCACCATCAAATTATCCGTTTTTGCATTGTATTCTTTATTCCAAAATCACAAAAGTGTATAAAATTTATTCTATTTTAAATCATACATTTGTGACGCATTTATCATATTTCTATCATATAAAGTTTGACAATCACACTTTTGATGCTTACTATGCGCCCATCAGATGCACTTTTGTTTATTTTTTATACGTTTTGCGAATGATGTGTAATACCGACATCATATTCCATTTTATATCCTGTCATTCTGAATGACGTCATGATTTGCCCAACCCTTATCGAATTTATCAACTTTTAGAAGTTTAGGCTGCTTTTTGCCAAAACTTTGCGGGCATAAATTATCTGTAGCGGAGACAACATGCACAGTAATTCAAGTTTTGGATCAAGGCCTAGCCTTAGCTCTTTTTCTTCTAAATTATCTTTTCAAGCTTTGGCTCTCGGCGTCGTGATGATGCCTTTTAATAGCCTCAATGCAGAAAAATCTCACCAATACAATACCGTTGTGAACACCAATGTCTTAACTGTTGTTGCTGTTGAAAGCCCAACAACTGCTTTTAAAGATGGTAAATTTTTACACGGTTTTGGTTACGATTTAGCGCGTAATTACGCTCAAAGTCTTAATGTAAAATTAGATTTCAAAACTGTCCCAGACAACGCAACAGCGTTAAAATTAGTGGCTCAAGGTAAAGCTAACTTAGCCATGACCACTGCCGATTTAGCGATTGTCGAAAGCAAACAACTGGTTTCATTTTCAGCAAGCTGTGGCGATGCCGCAACGCTGAGTAAAAATGGTTTAAATCCTGAATTGAACTGGGTATTTAAACAAGCAGATGACCCTTTGACCTTAACGGCGAGTGGTTTTGTTTGCCAAAGTAAACAAGCGGGTACGACTCAGCAATTAGCGTCATTCTATAACCGTAATGTGGTAAAACCAGATTCTTGGTCAACTATTCAGAAAGATTTGAATCAGCGACTACCAATTTACAAAGCAAGCTTTAAGCAAAGTGCCGCGAAGTACAATTTAGATTGGCATTTATTAGCTGCGATTGGTTATCAAGAATCTTATTTGAAACCAGGTTCAGTTTCACCGACTGGCGTTCGTGGTTTAATGATGTTGACCAATAATACGGCGCAAGCCATGGGTGTGAGCAACCGTTCTGACCCTGCACAAAGTATTCAAGGTGGTGCAAAGTATTTTGATTTGATGTTAGATCAATTCAGTGCGGTTCCTTATCCAGATCGTAATTGGTATGCTTTGGTTGCCTATAATATGGGACCAGGAGCTGTCGCTCAAATTCAAAAGAAAATCAAAGCTCAAGGTAAAGACCCAAACCAATGGGTAAACCTATATGAATACTTGCAACGTAATCAGGCGCAAAATGGCCGTTATAAGCAAGCATTGCAATATGTAACCCGTATCCGTACATATTTAGAGCATATTAAATCGAACAGTCGTATTGATGTCTAATCAAATGGCAATAAAAAAAGCTTACCTCGTGTAAGCTTTTTTTATGTCTAAAGCAATTAAGTGGTTTGCTCTAATACTTTCTTAAATAAATCTTTTTGTTCTTGACTCGGTTTAGCCGTTTGCAAAGCCATCAATTGTGACATATCGCCTTGTACTTTGATTTTACCCGTCATGAATGCCTGCATTGCCGCAGCCATATCAAACTCTAGGAAAACTTTACGTAGCGTTTCACCATCCATGTTTAAGGTTGTTTTTGCATTTTCAGATAAACCTTTATGGATTTTACCTGCATTTAAAGATAAATCAGTATTACCTGCTGCATCTGATACAACCAAATTAATCGCTAAATTCGCAAGCGCTGGTGGTAAGTTTAAATCACCTGCTTCAGCAGCCAATTTTTCGACAGTTGCAAACCAATCATCAGTTAAAAATGCAGCCATGATTCTTCCTCAAATGTAGTTGTTCAATTTCTCGTGTTATCTATCCAGATAACTTCAGGTGGAGCAATTTGCTCGTGACTTGTTATAGCATGTAATTTTTATGTTTGGCTAAGCTTTTTTGTACTCAAATTTGATCTTTTTTAAATTTGGTCAAAGAAAAGGCACTCTGATGAGTGCCCGTTAAAAAGTTTTACATTTTACTCAGCAGCAAAACTTAAATTCACGACATCTAAACGATTTTTCAATTCTTCAGCATCTTTAAAATCAAACTCGCGTTGCCCATCTAAAGCTTCGAAATCGAATAATTCACGATCGGCCAGTTGTGATGGTGAAACGTTTTGTAAGGCACCAAAAATACTATGTAAACGCTTTGGATATTTTTTATCCCATTCACGCAGCATGTCATTCAGAATTGCACGCTGTAAATTTTCTTGCGAACCACACAAATTACACGGAATAATCGGGAAGTTACGGATTTCCGCATATTTAATAATGTCTTTTTCTTCCACATACGCCAAAGGACGAATAAGAATATTCTTTTTATCCGTCGATAACAGTTTAGGTGGCATCGCTTTTAAGCTGCCACCATGGAACAAATTCAAGAAAAATGTGGCAAGAATGTCGTCACGATGATGCCCCAATGCAACTTTAGTCGCGCCAATTTCTTGCGCAAAGCCATATAAAGAACCACGACGTAAACGCGAACACACAGCACAATAAGTTTTACCTTCAGGCGTTAAACGTTTGGTAATGGTATAGGTATCTTTTTCGAGGATGTAATACGGAATCTGATTTTCTTCCATATAACTCGGTAGTACATCTTCAGGGAAACCTGGTTGCTTTTGATCGAGATTCACCGCAACGATGTCAAAATTGATTGGTGCAATGCGTTTGAACTGCAACAAAATATCCAACAAGGTATAGCTGTCTTTACCACCAGACACGCAGACCATGACTTTGTCACCGTCTTCGATCATGTTGTAATCACGAATTGCATGTCCAACTTGACGACGCAGTTTTTTCAATAGGCGATAATATGCCGAACTGGTCGGAAGCTCAGGTTTAAAATTAAATCCTTGATTGGACTCCACTGGCGCGTACATAGACGTGATATACCCATAAACAAAAATACTGCAAGATTTTATCTGATTCCGAAAAGTTGCGCAGCAAAAGATTTTTTCATTTTAGCTTTTGCCGCAAATTTTCAGATATGGATGGGGAAATTATGACAATTTAAAGTCAATAAGTGCTGAATTGCTTATTTTTCAACCTCCCACGCACTTGTCCACAAAAGCTGTGGATAAAATTGTGGATTTCTTCATACTTGACAAACTATTTTTGTCATAGAATAAGGCTTTCAATTAGATTGATCATTTTTTAACCAGTTATTTTAATTCAAATAAATCAATGGTTTATATATGTCAAGAGTCTCATTTTAAAAAATTTATTTTAATTTTTTTTGCGGAACATTTGCACATTTTGACTTGATTTCTGTCGGACAGTAAGGAATAAAAAAATTGTAGCCAAAGTTATTTTTGTTTATTTATTTGTTACACTGACCTCAGGAACTTCACAGCTTTGTTGCGAATATTATAAAGATGGATAAAACAAGATCTAATTTTGCCCTTTGCTTAGGGACAATCGGTTTTTTAGCGATGCCTGCATTTTGTAATGCGGGGCAGATGATTTATCAATTTAAAGATAACAATGGTACTACCCTGCTCACCAATAAAAAGAAGCCTGAATATAGCCATTTGAAAGTTTTAAAAGCCACCTACTATCCTGACAGCAATATTCACAGTTATAGCAATTGGGGCGCAAGTGAAGCGTCGGTCTTACCGAGTTATAGTCGCAATAAAAATGCGTTTGACGCATTAATTCGTCAAGCAGCGCAGCAGCATGGTATTTCTGAAGGGCTGATTAAAGCTGTCATGCATACTGAGTCTGGCTTTAATATTAATGCACGTTCACCTGTTGGCGCTCAAGGATTAATGCAGCTCATGCCTGCGACCGCACGCCGCTTTAATGTCAGCAATGCTTATGACCCACAACAAAACATTTTTGGCGGTGCAAAATATCTCAGTTGGTTGTTAAAACGCTTTAATGGCAATACCCAATACGCCATTGCAGCCTATAACGCAGGTGAAGGTAATGTCGATAAATATGGCGGCATTCCTCCGTTTAGAGAAACACGTGATTATGTCCGTCGTGTCACTAGCCGCTATCAAAATTTGTACGCTTCAAGTTTAGGTTCAACTAGCAATGCGAGTTCAGCAAGTCCTCAAGTGATTGCACAATCTGCAAATTACACACCGCCAGCGAATAATAACGCTAATAATGCTGTTTCTTCTGCACCCACTCCACCACCAAAACAATATAGTCGCCAAATTATTACTTTAGCGGATGGTACTTTTACCGATGCGCCAAGTGGCACTTACACCACCGCCAATGCATCTGCCACAGCACATATTCGTTTGAGTGATTAATCACCCGAATATGCCATGATCTCATTGGTTTATCGTTATTTTTCATAATAGGTTGAGGCAATTTGAATTGCTCCGCATTTTTATACATTTAATGTATCTGTTTCTAATTTTCCCTTGAATTTTTGGGGTTGACCCTGCATATTAATGATCTGATTTATAATTTATAAATCAGATCATTTTTTATTTATAAGAGGGTTTTCTCAATGATGCGGATTGGTTTGTTTTTGCTGACCAACCTCGCGGTACTGGTGGTAGCTGGCATTATTTTGTCACTCTTCGGTGTCGGTAGTTACCATGGCGCAGCAGGCTTAAATATTGGTAACCTGTTGGTCATCTGTTTTGTCTTCGGTATGGTAGGTTCTGCAATTTCCTTATTCATGTCGAAGTGGATGGCGAAGAAAACCACGGGTACCGAACTCATCGACCCAAATGCACCTCGTAACCAAGCTGAAGCGTGGCTATTACAAGAAGTCTCGCAACTTTCTCAGCGCGCTGGAATTAAAATGCCTGAAGTGGGTATTTTCCCATCATACCAATCCAATGCATTTGCAACAGGTTGGAACAAAAATGATGCGTTGGTTGCGGTTTCAACTGGCCTTTTAGAGCGTATGAATAAAGATGAGCTTCGTGCCGTCCTTGCGCATGAAATTGGTCACGTTGCCAATGGTGATATGGTCACACTTGCGCTAATTCAAGGTGTCGTCAATGCTTTTGTGATGTTCTTTGCACGTATCGCAGGCGATTTCATTGATCGGAACGTGTTTGGTCGTGAAGACGGCGAAGCACCAGGTCTAGCATATTTCGGTATTACCATCGTGCTTGATATCGTATTTGGTATTTTAGCTTCGGCTGTGGTGATGTGGTTCTCACGCCAACGTGAATACCGTGCAGATGAAGCAGGTGCACGTTTGGCAGGTAAACAAGCCATGATTTCTGCCCTTCTCCGTTTACAAGCAGAATCAGAAGTGCCAGATCAAATGCCAAAAGAAATGAAAGCATTTGCGATTGCAGAAGGTAAAGAGCAAGGCTTTAGCTTAGCAGCATTATTCCAGACGCATCCAACCATTGAACAACGTGTTGCGGCTTTACAGCAATTAAACGTTCAATAATCGAATTCGGATACAGTATAAAGCCTCCAAATTGGAGGCTTTATTTTTATACGCTTGATGTTAATTGGCTTTAACAGATTGATACAACTGCCATGCATAATGTCCACCCGCCCATAGCACAACTCCCAATAATATCAGCACGATAAGCCCCAGCAAATCAGGCATTCTTAACCAAATCCAACTGACCACTGGATTGCGCCAAAAAGCCGAGGTTTTTTGCTTTTGTTCTAAAGACTCATGTAAAAAAGGATGAATCACATGAATATCACTTTGCAGCTGATATTCTTCACGAATATGCTCGTGCACAATATCTAAGGTTTTCCGGCTGGGACGAATAAAAATATCGAACACTGTACCTAATATCGGAACGAAACCCACCAACATATCGACAATTGCAAGTTTCACCACACCATTCAACTTATGCTGTGGCACACCAACTTCTTTGGCTTTCTTAAAAGCGTAGAGCGTTAATGCAAATCCAGCCAAATCGCCAACCAAAGGCACGGTACTAAGTGCGGCATCAGCCCCAAGCCCTTGTTTGGTAAATGGAATCCGAACCAAACTATCATAGTATTGGCAAATTTTGCTAAGTCTCGTTCTACAACAATTGCTTGTTGTTGCGTTAGTTTCTTCTGCACTGTTTTTTCAGTCATCCATAATCCCCCAAGGCTTTAGCGCTCTATCTGCACCGTTTCTTTCGACGGGCGTTTAAATAGTTGAGAAACCAGTACATACATAAATGGGGTAAAGATCAAGACCAGTACCGTACCAAAAATCACGCCCCCTAATACGCTAATGCCAATCTCTTGGCGGCTGATTGCACCTGCGCCATAAGCGAAAACCAGCGGTAAAACGCCTGCACCAAATGCCAAAGATGTCATTAAGATCGGACGTAAACGTAATCCTGCACCCTGTAAAGCGGCTTGCATGGCATTTTTACCTTGTGCTTGCGCCATGGCTGCAAATTCAACAATTAGAATCGCATTCTTACAGGACAGCCCAATGGTGGTCAGTAAGGCGATTTGGAAATAAACATCATTCGGCAAACCAAAGAAATGGGCAAATAAAATACTACCACCAATCCCTAATGGAATCGCCGTCATGACTGCCAAAGGAATCCGCAAACTTTCGTACAATGCAGCAAGACACAAAAAGATAAAGCCAATTGAAATAAGATATAACCAAACCGCCTGATGACTGGACTGCTGTTCTTGAAGCGATAAACCCGTCCAAGATAATGCTGTACCATTTTGCTGACTCACCAACTGCTCGATATCATGCATGGCTTGCCCCGAAGATTGACCGTTTGCAGTGTTGGCTTGTAATTGCAGTGCACTATAGCCCATGTATCGTTGTACGATACTCGGCGTACCACTCCAACTGGTGGTTGCAAATGAACTGAACGGTACCATTTCATTTTGACTATTGCGTACCGACCAATTGTATAAGTCTTCAGGCTGAGCACGAAATGGCGCATCACCTTGTAACATCACCCGTTTAATTCGCCCACGATCAATAAAGTCATTGACATAAGTGCCGCCCCAAGCCGTCGACAAAGTGTCGTTAATATCATTGAGGTTTAAGCTATTTGCCAACGCCAATTTATGATCAATATTGACACTTAAAGTGGCTTTACTATCAGTTGATTGTTTATCTAACTTTTCAAAACTCGAATATTTTTCACTTTGCTTTTGTAGCTGCTTCACAGTCTGATCAAGAAATTGTTGACCTTGACCATTCAAGTCTTGAATCCACAAATCTAGTCCATCGGTCGCACCCAAACCATTCACCGAAGCAGGCAAGGTAACATTCACTTGCGCATTGGGAAATTGACTAAAATATTTTAGCGCGCGTTTGCGAATCGCTTCAGCACTGTTTTTTTCTCCAGTTCGATCATCCCAATGTTTTAATGCAACGAAGCCTTGTCCTAAATTCTGCCCTGTGCCCGCGTTATTACGACCATAACGAATCAGTACCAAATTTACGTTTTCTTTTTCATTGTCTAAGAAATACTGTCGAATGGCTTCCCCGAC
Organism: Acinetobacter sp.; assembly: GCA_036660195.1. Lineage (GTDB taxonomy): Bacteria > Pseudomonadota > Gammaproteobacteria > Pseudomonadales > Moraxellaceae > Acinetobacter. Next base: position 13,120 of record JAVXBC010000013.1, on the reverse strand, counting down.
TTCCTGACTTTTTGAAAGCGGCGCGCTATCTACCAATTTAAATTGGACGGTTAAAATACCTTGATCTTCTTTGGGCAAGAAACTGCTTTGCAAGCCTTTATAGAACAACATAAAGGTCGCAATGAGGGCAATAAAAATCACTAAGATGGATTTTTTGTGTATCAAGGTTCGTTGTACCAATTGTAGATAACGAGCTTTTAATTGATCAATGCCGTGGTTAAAACGATTTGCCCACTTTTTCGATTTGTGATTAGGCTTTAAAATCAACGCACACAAGGCAGGTGTCAGCACCAAAGCCACCGCCAATGACAACACCATCGCAGCGACTAAAGTTATGGAAAACTGACGATAGATGACCCCAATTGAACCTGAAAAAAACGACATTGGAATAAAAACAGCGGTTAATACAAGCGTGATTCCAATTAATGCCCCACTAATTTCTTGCATAGATTCACTGGCAGCTTCTTTTGCTGATAAATGCTTTTCATGCATCAATCTTTCCACGTTTTCGACCACAACGATGGCATCATCCACCAACAAACCGATTGCCAAAACCAAGGCAAATAAAGTCAAGGTATTAATACTAAAGCCAAGTAAATTAAGGACAGCAAATGTCCCTAAAATTACAATCGGCACGGTAATACTTGGAATGAGTGTCGCGCGCCAACTTTGTAAAAACAGAAACATCACCAAAATCACCAGACCAATCGCCTCGACCAGTGTTTTAACTACTTCTTTAATTGATTCTTGTACAAAAGGCGTGTTGTCGCGTGGGTAGACGATTTTATAACCCGCTGGTAATTGTGTTGAAAGCTGATCTAAAGTCTGATGAATCATTTTAGAGGTTTGAATTGCATTTGCCCCAGAAGATAAGGAAATGCCTAAACCTGCTGCAGGATAACCATTGATGGTATTGAACGATTGATAATTTTCTGCACCGAGTTCCACACGTGCAATATCTTTTAATAAAACAAAACTGCCTGAAGCATTAGATTTAACAATAATTTGTTCAAAGCCTTGAATACTTTTTAGGCGAGAACCAGCCGTAACTTTAGCATTTAAATATTGACCCTGAACCACAGGTAAATCACCAATTGCACCTGCTGCTGTTTGGGTATTTTGCGTGGTGATTGCGTTGACAATATCGTTCGGGATTAAGTGATATTGAATAAGCTTATTCGGGTCTAACCAAATACGCATGGCATATTGTGAACCAAACACATCGCTTTCTCCGACCCCATCAATCCGATTTAAATTATCTAAAACGTGTGTAGACAAATAGTCGGATAAATTTATGTTGTTCGATTTGCCCGTTGAATCATAGAGCCCGACGACCATAAAGGTATCGCCCAAAGACTTACTGACATTGACCCCTTGACGTTGTACGGCATCGGGTAAACGGCGAAGTACACCACTGATTTTATTTTGAACTTGTACTTGTGCAGTATCTGGATCAGTCCCATTTTCAAAGCTAATGGTAATGCGGCTTCGACCTGACGCATCACTGGTCGAACTAAAATACAGGAGATGATCGAGACCCTGAATTTGTTGTTCTAAAACCTGCGTAACACTTTGTTCTACGGTCGCTGCATCGGCACCGCTATAGGTCGCTGAAACAGTAATTTTAGGCGGTGCGATATCGGGATAACGCTCAACAGGTAAATTCAGAATTGCCAATACGCCCAACGCCATAATGACAATGGCCAGCACACCTGCAAAAATTGGTCGCTCAATAAAAAATTTAGATAACATGGCTGTTCATTCCATTCCTGAAACAGTCCATTTTTTCAAACGGATAGGCAAATACGAACATCAATAAGTATTGATGATTACTGAGCTTTTAAGCAAACACTATGGCTATTAACATATCATTGCAAAAAGGCGTAATTACGAAGAAATAATGGATTTTTTTTGAATTAATCTGCTAAATAAATTTGAAAATATGATTAAAGAAAACCAATTGGAAAAAAATAAAAATATTAAATCACTGTCGGATCAACAACTTTTCAAATTCAGATTGACACTGACCCGATGAAAAAGGATAGTAGCACGCCTGTTGCTCTCCCCCTCCTGCTTTGCATTTATGAAGTCCAGCTTAAAAAGATTCAATATTTTCCTTATTTTTTTACTACCCGCATTGATTACGGGTGGTTTACTGATATTTGCAGGAAATGTGTCAGATGGGCTGCGCTTGGTGTTTTTATCTCTACCTGGTGTCATATTTCTAATTCTTGCAGTACAACAAAGAAAACTATCTTGGTATTTACTCTCAGTCATTTGGTGGCTTATTTTTTGGTTCGATTCGCTTCTTCGTTCAAGTACTTGGTGGTTATTTGATAGCGATAATGAAGCCTATTTTATAATAGAAGCCATCGCAAATACGCATCTTAAAGAAGCTTTGTCATTTTTTGAGTTGCACGCGATTTGGATTGCTCTACTACTTTTCGCTTTAATCACACTGACGATTGTCTATCATGTTACAGTTTTTAAGTATTTAAAATCGAGGCATCTTGCTGATTTATGGCAAAGTCATTTTTATAAAAGTAGCATTATTTTATTAATCGTTCTGAGTTTAACCAGTTGCATCGCCAAACCCTCTCGCAAGGTTCACCCACTTGCCTTTTGGACAAGCTATCAAACAAAGATTCAGGATTTTCAAGACAGAATCAAACAACATCAGCACTTGCATGAGCAATGGGATAATAATGCAAAACAAAATTTAGTCTTAACCGATCAAGCCAAAGGCAAACAAACCCATGTTTTGGTGCTTTCAGAAAGTTTAACCAGTCTGAATTTAGGTGTTTGTGGATATCCTAGAAATACCACACCTGAACTTGCGAAAAGGCTGGGGCAACTCAAAGTGTTTTGCAATGCTTACTCACCATCGCCATCTACACTAAATGCCTTGCGTGTTTTACTCACTGAAAGTTCGGCTTCAGATTATAAAAATTATTCCACTGAAAGTATGTTGGCCTATGCCAAAGCAGCAGGTTATAAAATTTATTGGTTAAGTAACCAAGATGATAGTTATTTGGCATCCTTATTTGGTTCGTATGCAGATCAAGCGGTGTATAAAAATAATCGCTCAGGACGCAGTAGCAGCTCACTCGATGAAAATTTGCTGCCTGATTATCAAGTGGCACTTGCCGACCCGAGCCCGAAAAAATTGATTATTCTACATTTGATTGGCGTTCATCCGAATTATCAAGAACGCTATCCTGCTGCATTTAATAAATTTAGCAGTGAAAGTAATGACATTGTAGAGACGAAACTCAAGCAAAATAATATTGATCCTTGGGTGCGTTCATTACGCAATCATTATGATAATGCCGTGCTCTACGAAGATTCATTATTTGCTCAATTTTTAGATCGCTTACAAGCCAATCATTTTGCCGATTTTCGTTCATTTACCATCGTTTCTGATCACGGCAACGAAGTCGGTCACGAGATTGATTATGCAGGTCATAGTCCAAATACCAGAGCTGGTTATCAAGTCCCTGTGATTATGTGGTACGACCAAATGCACGAGACAGGCGTCAATCACAGCAAAGCGATTAACACCGCACAGCTAGATGACAATCTTTTAAATATTATGGGACTAAAACAAAAAACTGCACAACCAAGAAGCTATTGGTTCGATGCGGATTACCACTTTCAACCCGAAGCGAACTGGCCATATTGGAAAACTAATTCTTAGTCCTATTTAGGATAAATTTATGCTGAGAAGAATCTTGAAATGAAATATTTTAAAGATACTTTTTTCTAAACGATAAAAACCTAGTAGATAAGTGTCTTTTATTTTTAAGGATAACTAGGTTTTGTTTCTTTGCCATGTTATAAAAATACAAAGTTCATTTTGATTATGCAAATCATGTTATCAAGCAAATCTGCTTCTAAACGTTTCCTACCGATTGTGTTGAGCATTCCCGCCATCGCAACGTGGCGACGTGTCCGCATTTCTATGCGAAGCGACTTTGCAAGCGTTTTTGATTTGATGATTCATTAAAAAATTCATCACTTAAATCGCAAGGTCGCCTCAACAGCGACCTTTTTTATTGCCTTAATTTTTTCCGCATCACACTCAAATTTCATATTACAGGAGTAACACCATGTCTCAGTTTCAACAGCAGAATTTAAATCAGATAACGCAGGTTCAACCGACTGTAGCCTCAAATCACCCTCGCCCTGCTACAGTCGGTCAATTTATTGCAGTCGTGCTAATTTGGTCATTTACGCCCCTTGCGGCGGTATTGACTGTGCATGAAATTCATTGGGCTTGGGGTCTGTTTATTCGATTTAGTATTGCCACCGCATTAGCATTTATATTCTTGCAGGTTTTTAAACTCAAGCTCATTTTAAACCGCAATGCGTTAATGAGTTATGCCGCAGGTGCATTGGGCTTATTTGGCTCGATGGCATTTTGCTATATGGGCGCAGTGCGTGTTTCATCTGGAATGATTTCGATTATTTATGGGACAGCACCGTTATGGTCAGGTTTAATTGCCGTTTTTATTTTAAAACGTGAACATTTTTTAGCACGTCAATGGGGTGGCTTAATCCTTGCCGTGTTTGGTTTAATGCTCACGTTAGGCTTAGGCACAGAACAAATTCAACTGGATATGTTGGGTGTGGTTTATGAAATAATTGCCGTTTTACTGTATGTGATTTCGATGTTTGTGGTGGCAAAAATTGGCGCAAATATCCATCCGATTGTTCAAACGACAGGTTCAACCTTGGTGTCGTGGGTTGGTTATTTATGCTTATTACCCTTTTTTATCGCAAATATGCCTACTCAAATGCCAAGTTTGCAAACCAGTTTGGCGTTGCTATACAGCGCACTGTTTTCTTCGGTATTGGCAATGATTTTTTATTTTCGACTAATTCAACAGATTAAACCTACCACTGTGATGTTGATTACGATTATCACACCCGTATTGGCGACCTTTTGGGGTATACAATTTAACCATGAACCATTCAGCACACATTTGATGGTTGGGTTGGCATTGCTTTGCTTCGGCTTGTTTTTATATACCTATCGCAACACAACACGCCAACTATAAAAAATAAACGGATAGATCATCACAAATGATTTATCCGCGCATAGCATCTCGAACAAAGTCGCAGTAAACTCAACTGACTTGCTCAGATTTTTGGGCTAATAAAAAGACTTATTCAGGGATGAAACCGTCTATGCGTATATATGCTTTATGGCTATTGGTTGGTTTAGTTTTCACTTTGCAAGGCTGTATGCATGCAAATACGCAATCGACTCAGTTCATTCAAAAACAGACCGAATTAAAACAACGTTATTATCAGGCGAAAACCATTGCCGCTGATGGAACAGTCTTGGCTTTTACGGTGTATCAGCCAAAATTAAGCAAAGGGCAAACCGCGCCACTACTTTTACATACACATGGTTTTGGACTAAATCGGATGAAATATCCAAACCTCAGTCTATACGGTATGTTGTTGCCCACTGGACAGGTGGTTAAAGAAGCATGGCAAAACGGTTATTGGGTCATTAGTTATGACCAACGTGGACATGGGGATAGTCAGGGGAAAATTCGCTTAACAGATCCAACTAAAGAAGCTCAAGATGTCATTACCCTGCTTAATTGGGCGGAGAAAAATTTACCGCAATTGTCTGAAAATGCTAAGGGCGTTCGTGCAGGGATGATTGGAGAATCTTATGCAGGTGGGGTGCAATATATTGCCTCTGCACTTGACCCACGTTTGCAAGCGATTGTTCCGATTACCACATGGTATGACATTGTGAATAGTCTTGCACCGCAAGGAATTCCTAAAGATAACTGGATTAATTTTTTAAATTTGATTGGTGACTGGTGGAACTGGAATAAATTCGACCCTGAATTGAAAAAGATTTATCAAGAAACACAACAGGGAAATTTAAACCTTTCCTCTTATGACTTTCTAAAAACACATCAAGCCAGTTGGTTTTGTGTGCACAATCAAGCACCGCAAGCGGATGCTTTAATTATTCAGGGGTTTAGAGATGTGCTTTTTCCTTTCAATGAAGGTGTACAAGCCGCGCAATGTCTGCAAAAAGCAAAACATGAGGTACATTTGATTGGCGTACAAGGTGGTCATTTACAGCCTTTTACTCAACACTCCCCTTTAACTGAAATGCCCTTTTGGTATATCGGAAAATCAGTCACTTGTGGCAATAAGCAACAATACAATTTACAAAAAATGGTGTTGAATTGGTTTGACCAAAAACTGAAAGATCAATCGGCTTCTGCACAACAACTTCCTGAATTATGTGTCGATGGCAGCCCTGTCACTCGATTGAATGATTTAACACCTATTTCAACTTATACCTTGCCTAAAACGTGGATTGCGCCAACTACCGATCAATCTGTATTTATTCCTATTCAAACCGTACAGAAAACGTCTCACATTACAGGTTCGCCGCAGCTTAAATTAAGAGTCGAAACTAAGACTGAAAGTGTTGACCCAACTTTATTTATTTCGATGGTGGTGAAGTCGAAGAAAACTGGAAAGTATTTAGTTTTGAACGAACAAACCGCACCTTTTAATTCGGCTAGAAAGACATTTGTTGATCAAATTATTCTGACTTCCGCTCAGTCTCCGAATAATTTTCAGGAGATTGAGCTTCCGAGTATTAATGCGCAGTTAAATACAGGAGATACGTTGGGTGTCATGATTAGCAGCGAAAGTGTTTATTATCAAAATATAAGACAACCCAAATTTGAAGCGTGGGTTTCAGGGCAAATTGTAATACCTAAATTGTGGGATGTGGCAGAGTAAAGGCTTTTGGCATTCCACCGTACAACGGTGGAATGCGACAATATAAAACAGCAATTAGTTCACTCTAAAGGCTTTAAGCTCTCAACCCATTTGTTTTCTCTACCATTAAAATAATCTTCTAATCGATCTTCAATATGTTCAGGATCCCAAACAGCAGCTCTTTCTAAACTTGTACACTCGCCATAGCTGGCATCCATTTCTTGACCAGTTGTCGAATCATAGATAGTAAATTCTTTAGTAAATATATCCTGTTTAAAAAATAGTTGAGATTGTATTAGACTAGACTCAAGCGATTTATTTCCTATAACTTCCCAACGTCCAGAAGTAATTGCATGTTTCATTACCCAAACTTTAAATAAAATATCTTTTTCTATAATCAGTTCTATATCCAATGAAGGCTGGGAAGTATTTAAATCATAAAAAGCAAATAGAGGATCATTTAAGACCCTGCCATAACCAAAAGTATTGTCAGATAACTTAATTAGAATTATGTCACCTTCCTTTCTTTTAAAACGTGTGATTTTTTTTACCATGAATAATCCTTGACTCGTCTCATTCCACCGCTGTGTGGTGGGATGCTAAACAAATTTCCGAATTGATTAAACAAACTTCAGTTAAGAACCGTTTACCCAGTTCGTAGTGCACCCAACAAGGATGCAATACATCAAAAACCAAAGTTTATTCTTTTTTCGCACTCAAACTTTTGGCAATTTTAACCAGATCAACAAACTCCTCACGCATCTCAAAAGGGTCTGGCTTTGCCGATTGCTGTGCCAATTGAATAATTTGATCCCAGCCCATCGCGCCATTATATTGTCCACCTTTCAATTGCTGCGCATAAGACGCAACCGCAATAGCAAAACGAGTATCGTTATTGGCTTGTGAAAGTGGTTTACTTTCTATTTTTACAGGCTGATTCAACAGAATACTTTTTTGTTGATTTGGCAATTTATAGCGTAAATTCACAAAAGCATACTCAGACTTTTTCGTGGTATCCGTTTTTGCAGATGCTTGATAGCGTGAATCATTCAACCAACCTTGCTGACCCACAGGAATAATTTCATACAGCGCAGTGACATTATGCCCCGCGCCAATATCGCCTGCATCGACTTGATCATTATTAAAATCCTCCTGCTTCAACATTCGGTTTTCATAACCAACCAAACGATATTCTTTCACAGTGGCAGGGTTAAATTCGACCTGAATTTTGACGTCTTGAGCCACCGTTGCAAGTGTCGAAGAAAGTTGACGTTGCACCACTTTTTTCGCTTCATTTTTATTGTCGATATAACTGTAGTTGCCATCACCAGCATCAGCGAGTTGTTCCATCAGCTGTTCGTTATAATTACCTGTACCAAAACCCAGTGTGGTTAAAGAAATACCACTTTTACGCTTATCCGCCACCATGCCTTTTAAAGTACTAAAATCGGTAATGCCGACATTAAAATCACCATCTGTTGCGAGTAAAATTCGGTTAATACCATTTTTAACCATAGCCTTTTCAGCTTGTTTATATGCCAATTGAATGGCTTGTTCGCCTGCCGTTGCACCACTCGCTTGTAACTCATTAATCACCGATAAAATCTTATCTTTCTGATTACCCGAAGTTGGTTCTAAAACGAGTTTTTCACCACTGGCATAAGTAATGATTGTGACTTTATCTTGCGGACGTAATTGTTCGGTGAGTAAGCGTAGCGTTTGTTTGACCAATGGAAGTTTGTCTGCGGCATCCATACTGCCAGAGACATCAACTAAAAAAACCAAATTGGCAGGTGGCAGTTGTTTGGTAGCTATATCTTTTGCCTGAATACCAATTTTGATTAATTTGGCATTTTTCTTCCATGGCGAATCGACTGTTTCTGTAGTCACTGAAAATGGATGAATGCTATTCGGTTGTGGATACTGATAATTAAAATAATTGATCATTTCTTCAATTCGAACTGCATCGACAGGTGGCAAACGTCCATCATTTAAGAAACGGCGTGTATTGCTATAACTACCTGTATCGACATCAATACTAAAAGTTGAAACGGCTTGTTCTGCAACCCGATGTACAGGATTCACTTCATTGCTTTGATATTTTTCGGTGTTTTGTTCTAAGCGTGGACGCTCTTTCGCAGGCATCCCCACCATATATGCGGCTGGTACAACCATTTTACGCATACTATCTGCTGCTGCCCTCTGCATTGCCAAAGGTGCTGGCATTACCATTTCGGCGGCAACCACGCTGCGTTCTTCTACTGGTGCGCTACATGCACTGATCAAACAACTAAGTAAACTGAGCGTTAAGATTTTCGTTGATTGTTGCATTTTTAAATCCCCAAATTTTATTTTGTCTTTTCAAATGATTGTCTGCAAAAAAACAAAGATACATCGTATTCGAATGTATCTTTGTTTTTAGAACTACTGCAAATTGTGGTGAATCACTAAGCTAAAGCAAAGTTTTTAATCAATCGCATAATTAATGGTGACGACTACACGTGCAATTTTATTGATGGTGGCTTTGTCATACGCCCCACCATAATCACTATCATCATCTGAGCCACTTTCAGGCAAAATATAGAATGCACCTTGGCTTGCTGAACGCATCATCCCAACGTTCACGCCACCCACTTTGGCAAATTCATTGGCACGGTTATGGGCATTTTTAGTCGCATTGGCAATCAAGGACATTTTGATTTCTTCTAAATTCGACACGAGATATTCAGGTTTCTGACTTATTGCAATGCCCTTTTCATCTAATACATAGGCATCTTTTGCTGCCTGTTCAATTTTCTTAATATCTCGACTGCTCACAACCAAAGACTGTAAAGCAATATAGCCTTTAAACTCACGTGTAGTTCGCCCTTCACCATTATCAACTTCTTCATAGTAGGATTGGGAACTTTTATTACCAAGCTGCATATCCGCCGCTTTAAAACCATGCTGGACAAAGAAAGCCTGTAATTCTTTCATTTGCTGATCAAGTAATTGATAAGCTTCTGGAATCGTGTCTGAAGTGTGGTTGGTTTGTAAGTTGATTTCCCATCGTGCTGAGTCTGCTTGAATCGGTTTTTCAGCTAATCCTTTGACTGTAATTGAGTTTTTAGTGCTGTTAAATTGTTTAAGCGCATATCCCATCACACCTGCTGAAATAATAAAACCGAGGCTAAGAATCAGTGCAAATACCCATAGGCTTTTATATGTAATTGATTTATTTTCCATTTTTAATATCTCTTCTCGTATTTATAGAATTGTTATATTTAATCTAATTCAGCAAGTCAATAGCGCCCTAAAGCCCTACTGACGGATAAATCTTTAATGATGATTTTGCATCATTTGCCAAACTTTTATCGCATCACTGGTGGCTTTAACATCATGCACCCGCACGATACTTGCGCCCTGCTGAAGACTAAGCAGATGCCCCATCACACTTCCTACTGCACGTTCTTGCGCAGGTACACCATTTAATGCTTCGCCAATAAAACGCTTACGTGACAAGCCTGACAAAATTGGATAACCCAACTGACTCAATTTCCAAAACTCATTCAATAAATGAAAATTTTGCTGTGCATTCTTAGCAAAGCCAAAACCCGGATCAATGATGATATTTTGCTGTTGGATTCCCCCAGCCAAGGCTTGATCGATTCGTTGTTGCAATTCTTTAATCACATCTTGGGTGACATCATTATATTGATCGAGTTGGTTCATATTGGTCGGTTCGCCACGCATATGCATCAAAATGACTGGAATATTTAATTCCGCTGCGGTTTCCAAAGCTCGTGGCTTGGTTAATGCACGAACATCATTCCAGATATGTGCCCCCGCCTGTACTGCAGCACGAATAACCTCAGGCTGACTGGTATCAATGGATAAGATCACATCATATTTTGAGAGTGCTTCAACCACAGGAATCACACGGCGGATTTCTTCGTCAAGTTCAACCGAGGATGCATGAGGACGTGTCGATTCACCACCAATATCAATAATTGTTGCGCCATCTGCAATCATTTGTAGTGCATGTTGAATCGCGAGATCTTTTTGATGATGTAATCCACCATCACTAAAAGAATCGGGCGTGACATTCAGAATCCCCATAATTTGAGGCTGTGATAAATCTAATTCAAAACGACCACACTGTAATTTCCGCTGTGGCAAGGGCATCAATTGCATCAAAAGACTCCATCTTCAACAATATGTATTTTAGCAATTATTATTCGTAGTAAACGTCAATTAATATCCATTTTGTTAATTCAAATTATAGCGATTATTTACTACCACGGTGGCGGCATGGATGCCGCCCGTTAGACTACGGTAACAAGGATGTACCGTTAGTCGAACAAAAGATTTTTGTTACTTTTGATCTTTCAAAAGTAAGTATCGCTCTACATAAAGAATTGAGTTATGTCTGAATTTAGAGAAAGTTATAATTTTTTCAAAAAATAAAAAAGAGCGACCTAAGTCGCTCCAATTATTTGATACCGATTAACCCATCGCAGGCAATGGTGGTGGTGTCGATGGCCCATCTTTCGGTGGTTCCAATGTAACCACTGGATTTTCAGCCACATAAACTTTCGGTGGTTGTGGTTGACGACCTTCCATAATGTCTCGGATTTGGTCACGATCAATCGTTTCCCATTCCATCAAGGCCTTCACCATTGCATGTGCAATCTCTTGATTATTTTCAAGAATATCACGTGCAACTTTATACTGTTGATCGAGTATACGACGAACTTCTTCATCAACTTTTAACTGTGTTGCTTCCGAAATCGTACGGCTACCCACGTTGCCGAAGAAACCACTTTGGTTTTCATCTTCATAGACCATGACGCCTAATGCATCAGACATACCGTATTTGGTGACCATTGCGCGTGCCATTTTAGTTGCACGTTCAAAGTCGTTCGATGCACCTGTCGACATTTGGTTAATGAAAACTTCTTCTGCAATACGACCACCAAAAAGAATTGAAAGTTCATTCAACATCTTGTCTTTATAATGGCTCATTTGGTCTTGCTCAGGAAGCTGCCAAGTTACCCCTAATGCCCAACCACGCGGCATAATCGTAACTTTATGCACTGGGTCAGTACCCGGTAAAATTTCAGCAACAATCGCATGTCCAGCTTCATGATACGCCGTTGCACGACGTTCTTCTTCACGAATCACCATCGAGCGACGTTCTGGACCCATGTAAATTTTGTCTTTGGCATCTTCAAAGTCATGCATATCGACCGTGTTTTTATTACGGCGAGCTGCGAATAACGCGGCTTCATTGACTAAGTTTGCCAATTGCGCACCTGAGAAGCCTGGTGTACCACGTGCAAGCACTTTAAGGTCTACACCAGTCACTGAAGGAAGCTTCTTCAAATGAACATTGAGGATTTGTTCACGACCACGAATATCTGGTAAACCGACCATTACCTGACGGTCAAAACGTCCCGGACGTAATAATGCTTTATCTAATACATCAGCACGGTTGGTCGCAGCAATAACGATTACGCCTTCATTGCCTTCAAAACCATCCATTTCAACGAGCATTTGATTCAGCGTTTGTTCGCGTTCATCATGTCCACCGCCTGTACCTGAACCGCGATGGCGACCGACTGCATCAATCTCATCAATAAAGATAATGCAAGGTGCATGGCGTTTGGCTTGCTCGAACATATCACGAACACGTGAAGCGCCGACACCAACAAACATTTCTACGAAGTCAGAACCCGAAATACTAAAGAACGGAACTTTCGCTTCGCCTGCAATGGCTTTTGCTAATAAAGTTTTACCTGTACCCGGTGGGCCAACCATAAGCACGCCACGAGGAATCGTTGCACCCAAGCGTTTGAATTTTGAAGGGTCTTTTAAGAAATCGACAATTTCAACAACTTCTTGCTTGGCTTCGTCACAACCCGCCACATCGGTAAAGGTAATTTTGATTTGATCTTCAGATAACATTTTGGCTTTTGATTTGCCAAAACTCATCGGACCATTTTTACCACCTGCTCCACCGCCCATATTCCGCATAAAGAACATGAACAATAAAATGATAAGCAAGACTGGGAAACTCGCAATAAGAAGTTGCATCAAAACGCCTTGACGTTGTGGCGCTGTGCCCTCAACGACAACATTTTGTTTATTTAAGCTTGGAAGCAACTCAGTGTCTTCGACTTGTGGACGAACCGTTTCAAATGGAGAACCATTGGTTTTTTGACCGTTAATATTTAAACCGTCAATCGTCACTTGTTTAATTTGACCTGCATTCACCGCTGCAACAAATTCTGAATATTTCATTGCCGCAGGTTTATTACGGTCACTGACGTTGCTAAAAATCAAAATCAGAACACCGAGTATGATGAGCCAC